>NZ_JAKUGE010000024.1:0-82956 GCF_022663795.1 Bacillus cereus group sp. BfR-BA-01349 | reverse complement strand
ATACAAAAACGCCATCCTTTCCTATGATTCTACAAAAAGAATAGCGTATTTTTTCATTTTAGGGGGTTTTTTGTTTTGTTAGCTTGATAGCGATGGGGAACAACCACATGGAAGTAGTTCTTTACAAAACTTTGATTCTCTTGATAAATGGTTTGAAAAAGTGAGTAAACAAGAACTAGGAGAAAATTTACTAGCTAATCGAGTGCCATCTAGCCAGTTTTTAAGTTTTGAAAAAGGAGAACTTATAGGTTTTGTGAATATTAGACATAGATTAAATCCAGAATTATTACGGGAAAGCGGTCATATTGGATATAGTGTCCATCCAAATAAACGTCGCCACGGTTACGCTACGAAACAACTAAAGCTTGCATTAGCTGAAGCGCAAAAGTTAGGATTGCAGAAAGTATTAATAACTTGCGATAAATCCAATGTTGGTTCCGCTAAAACGATTCAAAAGGTTGGAGGTATGTTAGAAAATGAAGTAGTTTCTTCTCGTACTGGTGAAGTTATTCAGCGCTATTGGATAGAAATATGATTAAGTAGGAATTTGAAAAGGTAATGCAAGCTGTAATATCGAAATAGATAAATGAAATATAGGGGATTACTGCAATTTTAGGGGGAAATGAAATGGGATTAAAAGAGAAAGCGATAGAGATGTCAGAGATTTATAGGCAAAATCCAAAAGTAGAAGCCATTATTTTAGCGGGTTCAGTAGCTAGAAAGCTTGAAGATGAACATTCAGATATAGAATTACATATTTTATGGTCAACACCGCCGGAAGATGAGGATCGTAGGGCCCCTATTTATCATATTGATGGGAAAATATTATCGTATCATCCGTATGAGGAAGAAGAATGGTCGGAAACGTATTTAACGAAAGAGGGAATTAAATTAGAGATTAGTAACTTTTTAACAGAGACAGTAGAGAAAGTGATTTCGGATGTGGTGAATCAATATGATATAAGTTATGAAAAACAATGTATTGTATCATCCATTCATGATGGTGTTAGTTTGTATGGAGAAGGGAAAGTGAATGAATTAAAAGAAAAAGTAGCGGCATATCCAGATGAACTAGTAAAACGGATGATTTCAGAAAATCTATGGTTAAGTAATCGTTGGCACAATCGAAAGGCGCTTTTAAAACGGAAAGATTGGCTTATGCTTTATGACGTTATTTGCGAAGTACAAAGGAACGTATTCGGTGTTTTATTTGGTTTGAATAAAATGTACGTACATCATCCAGCGTTTAAATGGATGCCTAATAATGTGGAACGAATGACTATTAAACCTGAAAAATTATATGAACGTATGGCGGACACATTAATAGGGAATCCAGAAAAAAGTGTGCAGGAGTTAGAGTTGCTAATAGAAGAAGTGTTGCAACAAGTTCATACATACGCGCCAGGAGTAAATGTGGATGAGCAAGAAAAATCTATTTTTTGTTTTGTGAAATAGAAAATAGTGATAAGGGAGAAGTTATGGGTTTTTTTAATAGGTTTTTTAAAAAAGTTGAAAAAGTAAATGAGCAAGAAGCTACTCTTCATGAATTAAGTGAAGAATTGTATGTTGAATCACCGGTAGAGGAAGCGACTAGTTACTGGGTATCAATGGCACAAAATATAATTGTTAATGCTGTAAAGGCGGCTGACAATGATGTGGAACGTGCCTTCGTATTATTGAACTTGAAGAAAGGTGAGGCCTCATTTGATATTTTTTATCAAATAAATGGGCAATTGTATTTCTGGGATCAGCTCGAAAATGAGACGATAAGAAATACAATTCAGAACGAGTTGTTACCGCAAGCTCCAGAAGTTTCAAATGCAGTAAATGAGCAATTTCGTGAAGCTGATCACCCTATAATTTCGTTCGCACAATTGCAGTTTGAATGGGAAACGAAAGCCTGGTTCTCACATATAATTTGGGAAGATAACCTTGCTGCTCAATTGCCCAAAACTCAAATTCTAAATGAATGGTTTCGTGTAATTAAAGAAGAAACGAAAAATAGACCACTGGATAGTGATGTGAAATTTTCTTGGTATCCATTAAACTCTTAAAAAACTAATACAGAGAGACAGGTTATGTTTCTAGATGATTTGTATTATTGAATAAGTATCAATAATACGTAATTCTTTTTCTATTGCCTATTAGAATTCGTTATGTACTAATCCACCTGTTTTCTAAACTAAAACTTACATTTTGAATTTTTAAATAGATTGTAATACATAAAAATTCAAAATATAAGTTGACACTATTTTTAATGTGTGATAAAAATGATAGTAATCAATTCGGAAAATAATATTTGGGCAATGAAAGGGTATAGTAGTGAATATCTCCCTATTTCAGAGAGCTGATGGTTGGTGTGAATCAGTATATAGATTATTCATGAAGTTCGTCCTGGAGCATCTTTCATAAATCTCACATTATGAGGAAATGAAAGACGGTAGTTTATACCGTTATCAAATAAAGTGGTGAAGATTTTTCACAACTAGGGTGGTACCGCGATATTTATCGTCCCTACGTATTTACGTAGGGACGTTTTTTATTTAGGGCCTAACTTTGGTGTGGCTTCATAACTAGGGTGGTACCGCGATATTTTATCGTCCCTACGTTTTTGCGTAGGGGCGTTTTTATTTAGGTGGTTTCTTAGTATTCTTCACAACTAGGGTGGTACCGCGATATTTTTGTCGTCCCTACGTATTTACGTAGGGGCGTTTTTTTATTATTAGGGAGGAAGTGAACGTATTAGAAAAGAGTATTGATAGAACAATATAAATACCGAATTGTAACAAAGAAAAAGAGACAGAGAGGAGATTAACAAATGAATTCACAGCAATGGACATCGAAATTAGGTTTCGTATTAGCTGCAGCAGGTTCAGCGATTGGTCTAGGGGCGATTTGGAAGTTCCCGTACATGGCCGGAATTGGAGGGGGCGGCGCGTTCTTCCTTATTTTCATCGGTTTCACATTATTAATTGGTTTACCACTATTATTAGCTGAATTCGTTATCGGAAGAAGTACACAAAAAGAGGCCGTTGATGCATATAGAGAAATCGCACCAAAAACATTATGGCCATGGTTAGGGAAATTAGGAATTGTAACTTGTTTCATACTACTTTCTTTCTACAGTGTTGTAGGAGGCTGGATTTTATTATACTTATGGAATGCAATTACAGGTAGACTATGGGAAGGAAATGGGGCATACGAAGCTACGTTTGGTGAAATCATTTCCAATCCATATTTAGCAGTTGGGTCACAGCTATTATTCATCCTAATTACTATTTTCATCGTAAGTAAAGGTGTACAAAATGGTGTTGAAAAAGTAAATAAATATTTCATGCCAGCATTATTCGTTTTATTCTTTGTTTTAATCGTTCGTGCACTTACGTTAGATGGTGCTGGAGAAGGAGTTCGTTTCTTCTTACAACCTGACTTCTCACATGTAACATCAGAAGTTATATTATACGCAATGGGGCAATCGTTCTTCTCATTATCTGTCGGGGTAGCCGTTATGGTAACGTATAGCTCATACTTACCGAAAGAAGAAAGCTTACCACGTTCAGCATTTTCTATCGTAGCCTTAACTCTTGTTATTACATTACTTGCAGGACTTGCAATTTTCCCAGTAGTGTTCGCATTTGGAATGGAACCATCTCAAGGACCTGGGCTATTATTTATCGTACTGCCAGCTATTTTCAGTAAAATGGCATTCGGAAAATTATTCTTCATCGTTTTCTTATTACTATTCTTCTTTGCTACTATTACATCAGCAATTTCGATGTTAGAAATTAGTGTTGCATCGTTAACATCAAAAGGTAAAGGGAAACGTGAAAAAATGGCCTTAATCGTAGGGTTATTAATCTTCGTTGTTGGGGTACCATCAGCATTATCATTCGGTATATTAAGTGATCTGAAGATTTTCGGGAAGACAGTCTTTGATTTAGCGGACTATGCAGTAAGTAACGTATTAATGCCACTTGGTGTATTATTAGTTTCTATCTTTGTTCCTTTAAAAATGAAGAAAGATGTATTAATGAAAGAGCTAGGTGTAAGTAAAAATAAAGGATACAAACTATTTGTGTTATGGTTATTCTTACTTCGCTTTATCGCACCAATTGCGATTATTATCGTATTCTTAAATGTACTTGGCATTATATAAATAGAAAGGTAGCGTATCATACAAAGATACGCTACCTTTTTATTTTGCTCTTTTTTGCAGTTCGTTTACCGTTACGAACTGATATCCCTTCTTAGATAAAGAATCTAAAATACCTTCAATCGTTTGTAAATTTTCATTAGACTCATCATACATAGAATGCAATAAAATGATAGAACCTGGTTTTACATTTTTATTAACATATTTAATTTTATCAGCCGCAGATTTATAAAAAGTATCGGGCTCAAGATCCCATATAATCGTTTCGATATTATTTTTATTTAAATAATAGGGTAGTCCAATTAATTTTTTTCCGTTAGGGGGCCTAAAATCAATTGCGTCTGTAAATCCTGTTTGGCGGATTAATGAATTCGTTTTTTCTATTTCATCTTTAATAAAAGAAGGTGTTTTGAAAACCATTCTATTATGAGAATATGTATGGTTTCCAAGTTGGTGCCCAGATTGCGCGATAGCTTCTCCTAACGATAGATTTTTCTCTAATTCATTTCCAATTAAAAAGAAAGTAGCTTTAGCGTTGTATTTATCTAGTAGCGGTAATATTTGTTTTACATTGTTAGTAGGGCCATCATCAAAAGTTAAAGCGATCACTTTTTCATTTGTTTCTACGCGTTGTGTTAAATCTCCAAATAATTGAAAGCTTCTTGCGTTCATCAATTTGTATGTTCCGAATAATGCCGTGATAATAAAGAATAGTGTAACGATCGTAATGATAATTTTTTTCTTCATAACGTAACCTCACAATGATTTTTGATTCAATTAAAAAGTATTATATCAAACTAAGTAATTTCGTGCTTTAAGAAGGGTGTGGATGCAAGGAGAAGGAATTTATCATATAATAAAATGCAAAAGGTATATTAGGAGGTGTTTATATGGCGATTATAATTCAATTGCCAGACACTGCAACGTCTCATGCAAAGCCAAGTATGGAAATGGCGATACTTTGCGTGAGGTAGACAAGTAATATACAATCGCCTATATGAGCTCGTATCATTTTTTATATTTGGCTTTGCACCTTATTGAAATGAACCATAAAAAATAAGGGGCGAGCAGAAATGAAATACGTAAAAGCTAATGCTGTTTTACCGGAGAGTTTAATTACTGAAATTCAAAAGTATATACAAGGTGAAACAATTTACATTCCGAAACAAGAAACGAAACATTATAAATGGGGTACACGATCTGGCGGAAGAAAACAATTAGATGAAAGAAATAAAGCAATTAAAGAAGCGTTTAAAAGTGGGATTGCTATTCATCAACTTGCAGAAGAATATTTTCTTTCTGGGGAAACGATTAAAAAGATTGTGTATTCTAAATAAGAGGAAAAGAGTCTGATTCATATATTACTTTGAATCAGACTCTTTTTGTTTTATATGTATTGGATATATGAAGTGTGAACGGGCATGATAATAGAAAAAATGTGCCGTTTTTTTTATTAAATGCTATACAGAACATTTGAAGAGTAGAAAGGTGAACATATATGAATCATATTGGACAAATAACGATAGAGCTTTTAATTGGTTTTTTTGTTCTATTAATTGCTACAAAAATATTAGGGAAAACACAAATATCTCAGCTAACGCCCTTTGATTTTATTTCTGCAATCGTCCTAGGTGAGCTCGTTGGAAATTCAATATATGATCCTAAAATTAAAGTATGGTCTATTTTATATTCAGTATTTGTTTGGGTAATTTTAATTTATACTATTGAAGTGATAACACAAAAAGTAAGAGGGACAAGAAGGTTTTTTGAAGGATATCCTTCAATTATTATTCGTAATGGAAAGATTGATCGTGAACAATTAAGCGTAAATCATTTGGATATAAACCAATTACAACAAATGCTTAGGCAACAAAAAGATATATTTTCAATCCGAGAAGTTGAATATATGATATTGGAACCTAACGGAAACATAAGCGTTTTGAAAAAAAGTAAATACGAATCTCCTACTGTAAATGATTTAAGTTTAAAACATAAGCCTGTATACTTACCAATTTCATTAATTAGTGATGGAAAAGTAGTTAAGGATAATTTGAGGGAAGCGGGATTTGATGAAGGGTGGCTTTATAAACAAATAAAGCAAAAAGGAATTACTAAATTTGAAGACGTATTATATGCGGAATGGAAAACAGATGATGGCTTCTTTTGTCAGGAAATGCAGCGGTAGAGAATAAGTGATATATGTAATGTTTGTTTCTAAGTTATCTTTTACATATCAAAAAACGTAATCATTGTATACAATAAAACTAGATCAACAATTTGTATGGAGTGATAAAGATGGACGCGTTTATTAGAAGTGATCAATATAATTTTATAAAATCACAAGCTTATATTTTAGCAAACGGGCATGCAACGGCAAATGATAGAGGTGTAATTCAAGCGTTAAAATCGCTTGCGATTGAAAAGATAATACATGTATTTGAGAATTTAACGGATGAACAGAAAGAGTTAATTGATACGGTATTAACAGTTCAAAATAGAGAAGATGCAGAATCATTTTTAATGAAAATAAATCCGTATGTAATTCCGTTTCAAGAAGTTACAGCACAAACATTAAAAAAGTTATTTCCTAAGGCGAAAAAGTTAAAACTTCCTGATATGGAAGAAATGGATATGAAAGAAATATCTTATTTAAGCTGGATTGATAAGGGATCAAGCAGGAAATTTATTATAGCGAAAAATGATAAAAATAAATTTGTTGGTCTGCAAGGAACTTTCCAAAGTTTAAATAAAAAAAGCATTTGTTCATTATGTCATGGGCATGAAGAAGTAGGAATGTTTTTAGTTGAAATTAAAGGCGATGTACCAGGAACTTTCGTTAAAAAGGGAAACTACATTTGCAAAGATGGTGTAGCTTGCAATCAGAATATGAAATCGCTAGATAAATTGAACGATTTTATTGACCGCTTGAAGAAATAACGAGAAAACCTCTAGTATTTAAACTGGAGGTTTTTATTTTTTGAAGAAGTAAAATAAGCTTTCTTTGTAAATGTAGATTTATAATGAAATTTGATAAAAATATCTATTATGATACAGTTGCTTATATGCAAGGAGGTAAAACATGGATTACCTTTTATCGAAAGAAAAAGTGAAGCGATGGCCCAAAGATATGATAGCGGCGGGGCGTTGTCATACTGTTGGCCTTAAATTGGATGGCACGGTAGTAGCGGTGGGCCGGAATAAAGAAGGTGAATGTAATGTAAGTGGCTGGCGAGATATTGAAGCAGTCGCAGTGGGCAATGTTCATATGGCAACGAACACGGGTAATGCTCATACAATCGGTCTTACATGTGACAGTACTACGGTAGCAGTGGGTTGGAATAAGCATGAACAATGTGATGTAAACGATTGGCATAATATTGTAGCGGTTGCGGCAGGGTGGCGTCGTACTATTGGCCTTAAATCGGATGGCACGGTAGTAGCGGTGGGCCGAAATAAAGAAGGAGAATGCAATGTAAGCAGTTGGCAAGGTATTGTGGCAGTCACAGCGGGTGACTGGCATACAGTCGGTCTTAAATTGGACGGCACATTGACGACTGTGGGGAATAATCGATATGGTCAATGCGATGTAAGTAGCTGGCGAGGTATTGTAGCGGTCAAGGCTGGGTATCTTCATACTGTTGGTCTTAAACGAGACGGTACGGTGACAGCAGTGGGGAATGATAAACATAACCAGTGTGATGTAAGTGGCTGGATAGATATTGTAGCAATAGCGGCTGGTACGAATCATACAATCGGACTAAAATCAGATGGTACCGTGCTGGCAGTGGGCTGGAATGAGCATGGTCAATGTAACGTAAGTGATTGGCGCGATATTGTAGCGATAGCGGCTGGTTGTGCACATACAGTCGGACTAAAATCAGACGGCACGGTGGTCGCGGTAGGTAATAATGAATTTGGCCAATGCGATGTAGGTAGCTGGCGCGACATTCGGTTGCCTGGCAAATAGTCAATTTACAATCAATGATTAGTAAGATTATTCTATTTTAGGAGTAATTATGGAATAGGATATGTAGAAAATAATTAAACTTAAATCTACTGAATAAGAATCTCTTTTGAAAAGGGATTCTTATTATTTTTCATAAAATGAGGGTCTAAATGGAATTTTTGAACAAACTATATTTCAAAATTACAGTAGAAGATATAAATAAAGTATAGAGGAGATAAAGGAATGCTTAAAAGGTTTTTACTTTCTTTACCGGATGTTTTACTTATATGTATCGTTCTTTACATAACGTACACAAATTCTTTTAGCTTTGGACAAATGTTAGTAATTTCGATTGCAATCGGAATCATTGGTGGTCTTGTTATAAGGATTGGTAAGGATGTATTTATGTATATAAGGTGGACAATGAAACAGAGGAAATCTTGAATACGTTGTATTGCTGTTAGGAGGAGATGAAATGACTAAGAAAAAGAGTAGAGTGAAAAATGAAGTAGCGCTTTGGGCATTAACAGCGGTTGTTCTCATCATTGTATGGTACTTTTATCAAAAATAAAAACGCATCGTATTAAAAAAGCACGATGCGTTTTTATTATTTTTTTTGCCAATTTTTTTTAATAAAGTCTTCACGACCAGATTCCTTTTGCTCAATAGCATATTTCTCTGGATTCTTTTTATAGAAATGTTGGTGGTATTCATCTGCTGCGTAAAAAGGTGCAGCAGGACGAATTTCAGTCACGATTGGATCTTTAAACATACCGCTTTCTGTAAGAGCTTGTTTTGATTTTTCGGCAAGCCCTTTTTGTGTTTCGTTATGATAAAAAATAGCGGTACGATAAGATGGACCACGGTCAAAAAATTGTCCGCCATCATCAGTTGGATCGATTTGTGGCCAATATAAGTCTAGTAATTTCTGATAAGGAAAAATAGAAGGATCGAATGTAATTTGAACAACTTCTAAATGTCCAGATGTTCCAGCTTTTACTTGTTCATATGTTGGGTTTTCTACATGACCTCCTGCATAGCCAGAAAGTACTTTATGAATACCAGGAAGTTCATCAAATGGTTTTACCATGCACCAAAAGCAACCGCCTGCGAAGGTTGCGAGTTCGTATGTTTTTTCGGACATTGCTGTAATCCTCCTAAATGTATATGTTTTATATAGTATTATATAAATTGTTTTATTGCGCAATAAAAAAGATTTGAAAATATATGTTTTTTATAAACAAGATCCTCCGCTCACATCAATTAATTGTCCAGTTACCCAGCGGCTGTCTGGAGAAGCAAGGAATGCAGCAGTATCGGCAATGTCTTCTACTTCACCTAAGCGATTGAAAGCGGAAATAGTAGTAGCGTACTGCTTCATCATCGGGTCGCTCAGGAGTTCTGCATTCATATCTGTTTTAATAAATCCTGGAAGTATTGCATTCACCGTTATTCCTCGTGCTCCAAGCTGTTTTGCTAGCGTAAAAGTCATTGTATTAATAGCGCCTTTCGTCATACTATATGCAACAAAATCAGGTAAAGAAATGCGGGTGGCAGCGGATGAAATATTAATAATTCGGCTATTGTCACGTAAACGTGGCAGTGCTTGTTGAATGATAAAGAATGGTGCTTTTGCATTTACTGAAAACATTCTATCAAAAAATTGTTCAGTCGTTTCTTCAATAAAAGCACCAGGACCAATGCCAGCATTGTTTATTAAAATATCAAATTGTGTTTCACCAGTGCGCTTTTGTAATTCAGTATCTAAAGCGTTATAAAGGTTTTCTACACCGTGTAAGGATTCTAGATTTGCGCCGATAGAAAAAGCTTGGCCACCATCTGATCGAATTTCATGAACAGTTTCTTCAGCGTCATCTTTTCGATTACCGTAATGAACAGCAACCAATGCACCGTCATTTGCTAAACGTTTAGCGATCGCTCGTCCAATTCCTCGGCTTGCTCCTGTAACTAACGCTACTTTCCCTTTTAACATAGTTTCCTCATCTCCTCATAAACTTTATAAGTTTTTCTTTATGTAATAATGCGAACATACTTAAGTAATATATGAGTGTATGTAAGTAATGCATTCCAATTTTGATTTGAGAAAAAATAAATAGAATGAATTTTGATTTTTTTGAAAAAACATGTTGACAACAAAAAGAACAACGTCCTATAATACGTGTAACAAATAAAAGTTAATTAAGAATTTTCTAACTTTATATGTTGTATATGCAAAGAAGAGGAAAGTAGATGATTATGATCGTTTCAGAGAGCTACTCCAAGGCTGTGAGGGTAGTAACAATCGAATCATTGAAGATCACCTCGGAGCATCGCTTGCGAAAGGGAAACTGAGTAGAGGGCGGCGGCATCGTCTCCGGTAAAAGGACGGAGGTCTGATTGGACCTACAAAGCTTATATTTCGTGAGAAGTATAAGGAAGCTGAGTGGTAACGCGAAACTCTCGCCTCAGCAATCAAAGCTACTAAATTGTAGTAGTTGATTGCTGAGGCGAGAGTTTTTATTTTTAAAAATAGAAGAAGAGAATGCGTAGAAGAGGAGAGTAAATGATAAAGATTGTTTCAGAGAGCTGCCCCGAGGCTGTGAGGGTGGTAACAATTCAATCATTGAAAATCACCTTGGAGCACTACTTTTGAAAACTAGTAAAAAGTAGCGGGGTTGTTCCCGATAGAAAAACAAAAGTCTAATTGGACTTGCAGAGCTTATGTTTCGTGAGAAGTATAAGGAAGCTGAGTGGTACCACGATTCCCTCGTCTCAGCAATGGATTGCTACAAGTATGTAAGTAATCGATTGTTGAGACGAGTATATTTTTAAGGGTTATATACTGAATATTCTGTTAAAAATACTCATCTCAGCAATCGATGTAGAAATAGATTGCAAAAATAGAGAAAAAAGAGGAGCGATGTGAGATGGGAAACCAGTACATTTACATGAATGGGGAATTTGTAGAAAAAGAAAAGGCAGTTGTTTCAGTGTATGATCACGGTTTTTTATACGGAGACGGTGTATTTGAAGGGATTCGTAGTTACGGAGGAAATGTATTTTGTTTAAAAGAACATGTGAAACGATTGTATGAATCAGCGAAATCTATTTTACTAACAATTCCAATGACGGTAGAAGAAATGGAAGAAGCAGTTTTACATACACTCCAAAAAAATGAATACGCTGATGCTTATATTCGCTTAATTGTCTCAAGAGGAAAAGGTGACTTAGGACTTGATCCGAGAAGTTGTGTGAAGCCGAGCGTAATTATCATTGCAGAACAATTAAAGTTATTCCCACAAGAATTTTATGATAATGGGCTAAGCGTTGTATCTGTTGCATCAAGACGTAATACGCCAGACGCGTTAGATCCACGTATTAAGTCAATGAATTATTTAAATAACGTACTTGTAAAAATTGAGGCGGCACAAGCAGGAGTGTTAGAGGCTCTTATGTTAAATCAACAAGGATATGTTTGTGAAGGTTCTGGCGATAATGTTTTCGTTGTGAAAGATGGAAAAGTATTAACCCCGCCATCCTATTTAGGGGCATTAGAAGGTATTACGAGAAATAGTGTTATCGAGCTATGTGAACGACTGAGTATTCCGTGTGAGGAAAGACCATTCACTCGCCATGACGTATATGTAGCGGATGAAGTATTTTTAACAGGAACAGCAGCGGAGTTAATTCCAGTTGTAAAAGTTGATTCGAGAGAAATTGGAGATGGGAAACCAGGAAGTGTAACGAAACAATTGACCGAAGAATTTAAAAAATTAACGAGAGAAAGAGGAGTACGTGTTCCCGGGCTGACGGAAAGCTTAGCATAAATAAGGAGAGGAGTTAATTGAAATGAAGCAGCAGTATACAGCGTATGAGAAGTTACAGTGTGAAGAAATGACAGGCGCTGGGCACGTGATTCAAGGTTTGAAGAAATTGGGTGTAACGACCGTTTTCGGCTATCCAGGCGGAGCGATTTTACCAGTATACGATGCGTTATACGAAAGTGGTTTGAAACATGTTTTAACTCGTCATGAACAAGCTGCCATTCATGCGGCTGAAGGATATGCGAGAGCTTCTGGGAAGGTCGGGGTAGTCTTTGCTACCTCTGGCCCAGGGGCGACAAATTTAGTTACGGGCTTAGCAGACGCTTATATGGATTCGATTCCTTTAGTTGTCATTACCGGCCAAGTTGCAACGCCTTTAATTGGTAAAGATGGATTTCAAGAAGCGGATGTTGTCGGAATTACAGTACCTGTTACGAAGCATAATTACCAAGTTCGTGATGTAAATCATGTATCACGAATTGTGCAAGAAGCTTTTTACATCGCCAAAAGCGGACGACCGGGACCAGTATTAATCGATATTCCAAAAGATGTTCAAAATGCAAAAGTCACCAGTTTTTTTAATGAAGAAGTTGATATTCCGGGGTACAAACCAGAACTTGTACCAGACAGCATGAAACTTAGAGAGGTGGCTAAAGCAATTTCAAAATCAAAGCGTCCACTTCTTTATATTGGAGGAGGTGTCATTCATTCAGGTGGATCCGATGAACTCTTCGAATTCGCAAGGGAGAACCGTATTCCAGTCGTTTCAACTTTAATGGGACTTGGTGCATATCCACCGGGAGATCCATTGTTTCTAGGGATGCTTGGTATGCATGGGACATACGCTGCTAATATGGCGGTAACAGAATGTGATTTACTACTTGCATTAGGTGTTCGCTTCGATGATCGTGTAACAGGAAAATTAGAACTTTTTTCTCCGCACTCGAAAAAAGTACATATTGATATTGATCCTTCTGAGTTTCATAAAAATGTAACTGTAGAGCATCCGATTGTTGGTGATGTAAAAAAAGCGTTACACATGTTGTTACATATGTCTATTTATACACAAACAGATGAATGGCTTCAGAAAGTAAAGGCATGGAAAGAAGAATATCCACTTTCTTATAAGCAAAAAAAATCTGAGTTAAAACCACAGCATGTGATTAACTTAGTAAGTGAATTAACGAATGGTGAAGCGATTGTCACAACAGAAGTAGGACAGCATCAAATGTGGGCTGCTCACTTCTATAAAGCAAGAAAACCTCGGACGTTCCTTACCTCTGGAGGATTAGGAACAATGGGGTTTGGGTTCCCAGCGGCAATTGGTGCTCAGCTTGCAAAAGAAGAAGAACTTGTCATTTGTATTGCAGGTGATGCTTCTTTTCAAATGAACATTCAAGAACTACAAACAATTGCTGAAAATAATATCCCTGTAAAAGTATTTATTATAAATAACAAATTTTTAGGGATGGTAAGGCAATGGCAAGAAATGTTTTATGAAAATCGTTTATCAGAGTCAAAAATTGGCTCACCAGATTTTGTGAAAGTGGCAGAAGCTTATGGAGTGAAGGGATTAAGGGCGACAAATTCAACAGAGGCGAAACAAGTGGTGTTAGAAGCATTTGCTCACGAAGGTCCTGTCGTAGTTGATTTTTGTGTAGAAGAAGGTGAAAACGTATTTCCGATGGTTCCGCCAAACAAAGGGAATAACGAAATGATTATGAAGAGGTGGGAAGAATGAGTCATACTTTTTCACTCGTTATTCATAACGAGCCAAGTGTCTTATTACGTATAAGTGGAATTTTTGCTCGGCGTGGCTATTATATTTCTTCTTTACATTTAAACGAAAGAGATACGAGTGGCGTTTCTGAAATGAAACTCACAGCAGTTTGTACTGAAAATGAAGCGACATTACTTGTTAGTCAGTTGAAAAAATTAATTGATGTACTGCAAGTAAATAAATTATAAGGGGTGTATGGAGTATGAAAACGTATTATGAGAAAGATGCAAATGTAGAGTTATTACAAGGGAAAACAGTTGCGGTAATTGGTTATGGATCTCAAGGGCATGCGCAGGCACAAAATTTACGTGATTCAGGTGTGGAAGTTGTAGTTGGTGTTAGACCTGGTAAATCGTATGAAGTAGCAAAAGCAGATGGATTTGAAGTAATGTCTGTTCCAGAAGCGGTTCGAACCGCACAAGTTGTACAAATGTTATTGCCAGATGAACAGCAAGCACATGTATATAAAACAGAAGTAGAAGAGAATCTCCGTGAAGGACAAATGTTACTTTTCTCACATGGATTTAACATTCACTTCGGCCAAATTAATCCGCCAAGTTACGTAGATGTAGCAATGGTTGCGCCAAAAAGTCCAGGTCATCTCGTTCGCCGTGTATATCAAGAAGGAAATGGTGTTCCGGCATTAGTCGCAGTGCATCAAGATGCGACGGGAACAGCGCTACATGTAGCATTAGCGTATGCAAAAGGTGTAGGTTGTACACGGGCGGGTGTAATTGAAACGACATTCCAAGAAGAAACCGAAACGGATTTATTCGGTGAGCAAGCTGTACTTTGCGGCGGGGTAACTGCACTTGTGAAGGCCGGGTTCGAAACGTTAACGGAAGGTGGATATCGTCCTGAAATTGCATACTTTGAATGTTTGCATGAATTAAAGCTAATTGTTGACTTAATGTACGAAGGTGGATTAACGAATATGCGCCATTCTATTTCAGATACGGCAGAATTTGGAGATTATGTAACAGGATCGAGAATTGTTACAGATGAAACGAAGAAGGAAATGAAGCGTGTTCTGACAGAAATTCAGCAAGGTGAATTTGCGAAGAAATGGATTTTAGAAAATCAAGCAGGGCGTCCGACGTATAACGCAATGAAAAAAGCAGAACAAAATCATCAATTAGAAAAAGTGGGAGCAGAGCTTCGTGAAATGATGAGTTGGATTCATGCACCGAAAGAATTAGTAAAGAAATAGAGTAAGAGAGTATAAATGAAAAATATGTAAGAGGGGATTTGACAAGATGAGAAGTGACATGATTAAAAAAGGTTTTGATAAAGCGCCGCACCGTAGTTTATTAAAAGCAACTGGTTTGAAAGATGAAGATTTTGATAAACCTTTCATAGCGATTTGTAATTCTTTTATTGAAATTATTCCAGGGCATAAACACTTGAACGAGTTTGGGAAACTTGTAAAAGAGGCAGTTCGTGCGGCAGGTATGGTACCATTCGAATTCAATACAATTGGAGTTGACGATGGTATTGCGATGGGACATATCGGTATGCGTTATTCTCTTCCGAGTCGTGAAATAATTGCAGATTCAGTAGAAACGGTTGTAAATGCACACTGGTTTGACGGCATGATTTGTATCCCAAACTGTGACAAAATTACACCAGGTATGATGATGGCTGCACTACGTATTAATATTCCGACTGTGTTTGTTTCAGGCGGCCCGATGGCAGCAGGAAAAACATCTAAAGGAGAAGTTGTTGATCTGAGTTCCGTTTTTGAAGGAGTAGGAGCTTATCAATCTGGGAAAATTTCAGAAGAAGAATTAAAAGATATTGAAGATCATGGCTGTCCATCTTGTGGCTCTTGTTCGGGTATGTTTACCGCGAACTCTATGAATTGTTTATGTGAAGTGTTAGGTTTAGCTCTTCCTGGTAACGGGAGTATTTTAGCAATTGATCCAAGACGTGAAGAGTTAATTAAACAAGCAGCAGAGAAATTGAAAATTTTAATTGAAAGAGATATTAAACCAAGAGACATTGTAACGGAAGAAGCAATTGATGATACGTTTGCGCTTGATATGGCGATGGGCGGTTCAACAAATACAGTGTTGCATACATTGGCGCTCGCGCAAGAGGCTGGATTAGATTACGATATGAACCGTATTGATGCCGTTTCAAGACGTGTACCACATTTATGTAAAGTAAGCCCTGCTTCCAATTGGCATATGGAAGATATTGATCGTGCGGGCGGGATTAGTGCAATTTTGAAAGAGATGAGCCGGAAAGAAGGAGTACTTCATCTTGATCGAATAACTGCTACGGGGCAAACATTAAGAGAAAATATTGCTGAGGCAGAGATTAAAGATAAGGAAGTTATTCACTCTCTTGAAAACCCTCATAGTGAGGAAGGAGGATTGCGTATATTAAAAGGCAACCTTGCGAAAGATGGAGCGGTTATTAAAAGCGGTGCAACAGAGGTAAAGCGTTTTGAAGGACCTTGCGTTATTTTTAATTCACAAGATGAGGCACTTGCTGGCATTATGCTTGGGAAAGTGAAAAAAGGAGATGTAGTTGTCATTCGTTATGAAGGACCAAGAGGTGGCCCTGGTATGCCAGAAATGTTAGCACCAACATCAGCAATTGCTGGAATGGGATTAGGTGCTGAGGTTGCATTATTAACGGATGGACGTTTCTCTGGAGCTTCACGTGGAATTTCAGTAGGACATATTTCACCAGAAGCAGCAGCTGGCGGGATGATTGCACTTCTTGAACAAGGGGATATTGTATGTATTGATGTTGAAGAACGCTTGCTAGAAGTAAGAGTGAGTGATGAGGAATTAGATAAGCGTAAAAAAGAATGGAAACGACCAGAACCGAAAGTGAAAACTGGCTGGCTTGGACGTTATGCACAAATGGTAACATCGGCGAATACAGGGGCTGTTCTGAAAATCCCACATTTTGATTGAGCCAATTTAAAAGAGATAAGGATGATATATAATGGTGCAAAAGGTAAAGGAGAGAGTGAAAATTGAAGATATCTTAATGGCTCATAATTGCATGAAAGATATCGTTATTAAAACACCGTTACAACGTGATACAGTTTTATCTGAGAAATATGATTGTGACGTTTATGTAAAACGAGAAGATTTACAATTAATTCGCTCTTTCAAAATTCGTGGTGCATACAATTTGATTCAAAGTTTACCGAAAGAAAAGTTACAAAACGGTGTTGTTTGTGCAAGTGCTGGTAATCATGCGCAAGGAGTTGCTTATACATGTAATTTATTGAAGATTCCGTCGAAAATATTTATGCCCACAACAACACCGAAACAAAAAGTATCACAAGTACAATTTTTCGGTGGTGATTTCGCAGAGATTGTATTAGTTGGTGATACATTCGATAGCTCTTTCCAAGAAGCACAGTGTTATTGTGAAGAAAATAGAATGACATTTGTTCATCCGTTTGATGATCCGTATGTAGTTGCTGGTCAAGGGACAGTGGCAGTTGAAATTATGCATGATATGGAGAAACCGGTTGATTATATCTTTGCGGCAATCGGCGGTGGTGGATTAGCATCAGGTGTTGGTACATATGTAAAAGGTGTTAGTCCTACTACAAAGGTTATTGGTGTAGAACCGATGGGAGCTGCATCTATGAAAGAGGCTTTTCTTCAAAATGATAATGTCGCATTAGAGAAAATAGATAGTTTTGTTGATGGGGCAGCTGTTAAAAAGGTAGGAAAGTTAACTTTTGAAACTTGTAAAGATGTAATTGATGACATCGTTTTAGTACCAGAGGGGAAAGTTTGTACGACGATTTTAGAACTGTATAAGAAAAATGCGATTGTAGCTGAACCGGCTGGTGCACTCTCTATTGCAGCACTTGATTTATACAGGGATGAAATAAAAGGTAAAACAGTTGTATGTACGCTAAGTGGTGGAAATAATGACATTGATAGAATGCAAGAAATGAAAGAACGATCTCTCATTTATGAAGGGTTAAAGCATTATTTCATCATTGAATTCCCGCAGCGTTCAGGCGCGTTAAGAGAATTTCTTGATAAAGGATTGGGGCCAGAAGATGATATTACTCGTTTTGAGTATATTAAGAAACATAATAAGGAAAATGGTCCAGCATTAGTCGGAGTAGAGTTAAAACATAAAGAAGATTATGAGCAATTAATTACTCGCTTTAAAGAAAATAATATTCAATTTATGGAGCTTAATAAAAACCCTGTTTTGTTTGATTTGCTTATTTAATAGAAGGGAAGAGTAAGCATCTAAATAAAAAAGATAGATACAAGCGAGGAAATATAGTGCTTGTTCTATCTTTTTTATAGTTAAACTAGATACTCATTAAATTCAAGAAGAATAAAGCTAGTTAACCAAAAAAATATCGCAATGCGAATAATTACATACATAGTAAATTCAAAGGTAGTAAGTTTTCGTTCACGTTTTATTTTTTTAGAAATCTAACAGAAAAAACTGAACATAAAAGTAGAACGGCTATAGACATTTTATAAATATTTTCTAACAAACTTACATTTTTTAATAAGTTTTTCAGCATGTTTATCACCTATTCTGTAAAGTAGATTACAGAGAAATAGATCTTGAGCTGTCTAGTTTCGTTTATTTTTTATTTTCCCTGTATCATCAATTTCTACATCAGTTGAAATTGTTTGTAAATATTGAAGAGCTTTTTTCTTTTCTTCCTCATTTACAGGGGAAACTTGGTTGTTGCGAATGATATAAGGATTGAATGACATTTGGACATCCTTTCCTTTAAAAGTTAAAGTTAATACGCCAGTTTCGGCGCTTTTTCCATTCACATAACTTGGGAATAAAAAGTTACCTAATGAGTAAGCGATAGGAACTTTATTATAATACTCAAACCCTTGTAACCAATGTGGATGGCTTCCGACAATCGCGTTAGCTCCTGCTTCAACCATTTTAGGTACATATTGCTTTTGGTATTCTACCGGACGGTTTGCTTTTTCAACGCCCCAATGCATATAGACGATTAAATAGTCTGCATCTTGTTTTTGTTCTTTAATTGTTTTTGTTACAAGATTTAAATCATAGCCATTCGCAACGCCAGGTTTATTCTCACCAGCTACCCAATTAGAATCAGGCATAAATCGAACGAAGGAAAGAAATTTAAACTTTTTCCCTTTTACGGTCATTTCTCGTGCAGTATATGCATCTTTTGCATTTTTTCCGGCTCCAATGTAAGGGAACTTTAATTTTTCTACGTGAGAAATCGTATCCAATAATCCATCTTGCCCATAATCAAGTGTGTGGTTATTCCCAATATTTACGATGTCATATCCAGTGTTTTTAATAGCTTGTAGTGTAGATGGATCACTTTTAATCCAAAACAATTGCCCAGGTGCTTTCTTTTCTTTCGTTGTAAATGCCGATTCTAAATTCACAAAAGAAATATCAGCTTTTTTTATTTCTTCTTTTACATGTTGGAATGGGTAATCAGCCCCATTCTTTTCGATTATAGGACGTAATTGCCAATCAAACATTGTATCACCAGAGAAGGTGAGTGTGATTTCTTGGTCTTCTATTTTCTTTTCGCTTTTTGAAGCGGTTTTACTAGATTTGTTTTGCAAATCGGGTTTGTCTTTTGCTTTTGAAATAAAAGAGTAATTGATTAATAAAACAATCGGTGTAATGAAAAAGGCTATTAACAAAAATCGTTTTAGTAAAGTTTTCATATATACCTTCCCTTTTAATATTATCCCGCAATTAAATTAACACTGAATCTATTAAAGGTAATTAAAGTTACAAAAAAACAGCGGGTTATGTAGTGGAAAACATTTGTTAATATTCTCAATATTAAGTTAACATATAGATAACCTGTAAATCAATGTATAAACCAAAATATAGAAATAAAGAATTCGAAGGGTGAAGAATGAGAAATGGTTATATTAGGAGCAGTTGTAAATGGGATTTGTATTATATTTGGTACTTTACTTGGTAAATTATTTAGTAGGATTCCAGAAAGTATGAAAGGGACGATAATGCACGCAATCGGTTTAGCGGTTACTGTGCTTGGGCTTCAAATGGCATTAAAAAGTGAAAACTTTCTTGTTGTCATACTGAGTTTAGTGATTGGTACGGTAATTGGAGAATGGTTACAATTAGAAGAAAAGTTAAAACATTTAGGGGATTGGCTAGAAAATAAAGTTGGATCGAAGGGGAAAGGAAGCATATCAGAAGGTTTTGTAACAGCTACTTTAATTTTTGCAATTGGTGCGATGGGGATACTTGGTGCACTTGACAGTGGGATTCGCGGAAATCATAATATTTTATTTACCAAGGCAATTATCGATGGATTTATTTCTATTATATTAACGACAACTCTAGGAATTGGCGTAGTATTTTCGGCGATTCCAGTTGTTTTATATGAAGGTGGTATTGCAGTTTTTGCAACACAAATTAATAGTTTTGTCCCGGAAGAATTAATGAACCAATTTATAGTGGAGATGACGGCTGCGGGCGGCATTATGATATCTGCTATTGGATTGAACTTGCTTAGTATTATTAAAATCAAGGTGGCAAATTTACTTCCAGGTATATTGGTAGTGGGTGTAATTGTTTCAATTATTTATGGTTACGGTTTGTTAGTAAATTAGTAGAGGATGGAAACACATATGGAGGAATTTCAATTTACAAAACGTGTGCATAAAATATTGGAGATTGCAGCAGAAGAGAGTGAGTGTAGCATAATTCACCCGGTCCATCTGTTTATAGGTATGTATAAAGAAGGTACAGGAGTTTGCGCTGAGTTATTTATGTATTTGTTTCATAAAGTCGGTCCAGATTTTTTAGAAAAACTTTCGTTACGAAAACGATTCGATTTACATAATCAAGAGTATAAAAAAATAGAGCAATATAAACTATCTTATAATGCGATAGAAATTTTACAAATAGCGAAGAAACGTATGGAACGCTTTCAGCAAGTAGTAATCAATGAAGGACATATTATGTATGCATTATTTCGTGTAGATACAGATATTGGTGAATTTATACATACACAAATGCAAGAAGATATATTACGTATTACAGCTGCACCGAGAGACTTAGCGGTTGATTTAAATAGTTTTAAATCTATTTATAATACATTATTTTGTCATGTAAGAAGAGCTAGTCCTTCTGATTTTGATAAGTTATCACGATTTGTGGCGGATGAATTTGGTGAACGGTGGTTACAGTCGGTTGATTATGGATTTCGGACATATAATGAAAAGTTACCTATCTATATTGCACAGCAGGAGGAAGTGATAATTGGTTTCGCCTGTTACGATGTAGTGAGAGGAAAGAAAGGATTGTTTGGTCCAATGGGCATAGCGAAACAAAATCGTGTGAAAGGTGTAGGAAAAGAATTATTGCATCATTGTTTATATAATATGAAGCAAGATGGATATGAATATGCGATTATTGGACAAGCAGGTCCCATTGAGTTTTACGAGAGAAATTGTAATGCTCGTTTAATATCGATAGATAATAAGTAACCAACTTCATCTAAAGGAGTTGGTTTTATTATGAAAATGATGTAGAGATGTAGTGGTTTTTACTAGAAAATAGCGGGTTTTGTAGTAAATCTTGCATATAAAGCAAATTACTAAACTTTTTACAAGAAAGGGTGTAGAATGGGTATCTAAAGAAAGAAGGTGTGAAAATGGCCAGCTGGAAACGAAATTTAATGATTTGTTGGCTAGGTTGTTTTACCACTGCAGCCGGTATGAGTTTAGTAATTCCTTTCTTATCTTTTTATATTGAGGAATTGGGAGTAACGGGCACTTCAAGCATTGCACAGTGGTCGGGACTTGCATTTGGTGTAACATTTTTAATGGGTGCGATCGTATCACCAATATGGGGAAAGCTTGGTGATATACATGGACGGAAATTGATGCTAATTCGTGCTAGCCTCGGTATGGCGATTATTATGACGCTTATGGGGTTTGTAACGGATGTATATCAATTAGTCGCACTAAGATTTTTAATGGGAGCAGTATCTGGTTTCCTTTCAACCGCAATGACATTTATTGCAGCAGAAACTCCGAAAGAACATTCAGGTTGGGCAATTTCCACAATTTCAACTGGTGGTGTAAGCGGTTCGTTACTTGGCCCGTTACTTGGAGGTTATTTATCTGAATTAATTGGAATGCGTCATGTCTTTCTTGTTACAGGAGCTTTTTTATTCCTTTCTCATCGTTTTTTTCTTCTTGCATGAAGAAAATCACTCTGCTCAAGCAAAAAAAACACAGCCGAAAAAAGTATGGACGATGGTCCCAGCGAAGCATTTAATTATTAGTTTGTTTGTTACAACATTTATTATTCAACTTGCTAATATGTCAGTTCTACCAATTGTTACATTGTACGTGAAAAATTTAGTAGGCCCTCATACTGCACATATTGAAACAATTGCGGGAGCAGTTATGTCAGCGACAGGATTAGCCGTTATTTTGGCAGCACCAAGACTAGGAAGATTATCAGATCATATCGGTCCTCAAAAAACGTTAGTTGTAGCGTTATTTGCTGCAGGAATTATTTTTATCCCGCAAGCATTTGTAACCTCAGCTTGGCAACTATTAATTCTTCGATTTTTATTAGGTATCGCACAAGCAGGATTATTACCTTCCGTACAAACTCTACTAAAACAACATACACCAACCCATGTTACGGGAAGAATATTTGGATATAATCAATCATTTCAGTTTTTAGGAAATATGATTGGTCCAGTACTCGGGGGACAAATTGCAGCGCATGCAGGTTTCCAATATGTTTTCTTCTCTACATCATCACTATTATTTATTGCGTGTATCTGGGTTTATTTTCATAATAAGAACGAAGAGGTATCAGAGAAACGACATTTGGAAGTTAGTTAACTAAGTGAATAAAAAAAGGATGAAGCAATGATTGCTTCATCCTTTTCTTTAAAATTTAAGACATAGATAGCTTAATGTACCAAGCTCATAACTACGGTGAATGACTTCACCGCTATTTTCACCACTTCCCATAGCGATAAATAAAGGAACAAAATGTTCTGCTCTTGGTACTGCTAATTGTGCATGAGGAGCATTTTTTTCCCAATTAAACAATGCATCTTTATCGTTATTCTGCATATGTTTAATAATCCAATCATCAAATTCAATTGCCCATTTTTCAGGTGTAGTTTGATTCCATTTCAGTGCTCGTAAGTTATGGACGGTAACACCACTCCCGATTACTAAAATATCTTCTTGTCCGAGTCCTTTAAGTGCTTCTCCAATTTTAAATTGTTCTTTTGCAGAAAGGAATGGATTTACTGATATTTGCACGACAGGAATATTTGCTTCTGGATACATGCGGTGCAGGAGTGTCCATGAACCATGATCTAAACCTCTCGTCATATTATGATGGACTGAAATACCTTTGTTCTTAAATTTTGTTTCTAACATAGATGCAATGCTAGAAGAGCCTTTCGCACGATATTTGATTTCGTATAACTCAGGGGGAAAACCTCCAAAATCATAAATTGTTTCATACTCGTTATCTGATGAGGAAATCGTTAATACTTCACTTTCCCAGTGAGCAGTGAAAATAACAATTGCTTTCGGTTTATATGTTTCTCCAAGTGTTTTTAAAAATCGTGTATAGTCTGTATCTTGAATAGCGAGCATAGGCGAACCATGTGCTAAAAATAATGATGGCATCATAATAGTAGAAACCTCCTAAAAATTATATAGTTACTTTATGTAAGTGACTATATAATTTTATTTCAGGTTCGTCAAGAGATCAGTTTGAAAGCAAGTCTGAAAAATACATCATTTGTCATAATGAAAGCAATTACATATAATATAAAATAAGAAAAGTGAATGGATATTCATTTCTCTTAAAGGTATACATAATAGAGTTGGGAGCTGACGAAATGAATGTACAGGAAAGTTTCGTTACGGCATTGGATGGATCGGAAATTTATTTGCGTAAGTGGTTACCAGAAGGAGATCCGAGAGGAATTATTCAAATTGCACATGGCATGACAGAGCATGCAGGGGTGTATACAGAATTTGTGGATGCTTTATTGGAAGCAGGGTATGGTGTTTATGCGCATGATCATAAAGGACATGGGAAAACAGTAAAAAAAGAAGAAGATTATGGTCATTTTGAACCAAATATAGGGTGGAATCAAGTTGTATCGGATGTTATCTTTGTTTCAGAAAGGATAAAAGAAGAGCAGTCAAGTCCTTTGTTTTTACTTGGACATAGTATGGGTTCTTTTTTATCAAGACGTGCTGTACAACTTAGGGGTGAACTATATGATGGATTTCTGATTTCAGGAACAGGTGGAAATCCAGGGCTTTTAGGAGTTATTGGTCATAAAGTAGCAACAATCGAAATGAAGTTGCGCGGGGCAAAAACGAAAAGTCCAATGTTAAACTTTTTATCTTTCGGAAACTTCAATTCGAACTTTAAGCCAAATCGTACAAAATTTGATTGGTTATCTTCAGATAATAATCAAGTTGATAAATATATTGCGGATCCGTTATGTGGTTTCATTTGTACGACGAGTTTTTACCGAGAATTATTTTCTGGTGTATTAGAAGTAAATAAACTAGAAGAATACAAGAAGACGCCAAAGAATCTTCCAATACATATATTCTCTGGTGATCGTGATCCTGTTGGCGATATGGGGAAAGGTGTAAAAGAAGTATATGAAAACTATAAAAAATGTGGTGTGAAAGACGTGACACTACGTTTATATGAAAATGGTAGACATGAAATGTTTCATGAAGTAAATAAGGATGAAGTATTTAAAGATTTAATTTCGTGGTTAGATGCGCATAATAAATGAGAAAGATAATCCCAAACTGTTTGTAGTTTGGGATTATTTATTTTACAGAAATACGGGCAATAAATTCTTAAATTTACTTTACTTAATAAAAAATAAATCTTATTCTAGAGTCGTTAAAAAAATAAAGAAATATTGTATGAGAGGAAACCTCACTTTTCTGAAGTGAGGTTTTTTGTAGTAACGAAGTAATAGTGAATAAAACTAATTTTAAAAATAATTTAAAATCAAACTATTTATAAAGAAACAGATGCCTGTTCATAATAGTAGTATAATAGTGAATGAGGTGTTAATAGAATGGAAGATAGAACATTAGGTTTATTACTAGATGTTGTTGGTGAATTATTTTCAGATGAAATTTCAATTGCTGTTTCGAATACGAAAGAATATATTTACTATCGGCCAAGTAAACGAATTGATTTAAAGATTAGCGCTGGGGATCCTATATAAGGAAGGAACGATTGCTCATAAAGCGATGGTGATGAATCAAAAAACATCTGAGTTTATGAATCGGGATGTTTTTGGTATTCCTTATCATGGAATGGCTGTACCATTTTCAAACAATGGAAAGCTTGAAGGGTGCGTAACGGCAATTTATCCAGCTTTAACGGATGGAAAGTCAGTCGTTACTTTAAAAACAACAGATGGCTGGATTCCAGTCCCTTTTTCAAAGGTTATGTATTTAGAGGCTAAAGATAAAAAGACGTATGTGAATTCAGAAGAGTTATCAGGAACACATAAATACTCTCTGCAAGAATTCGAATACTTGCTTCCTAAAGATTCATTTATTAGATGTCACCGTTCGTTTATTGTAAATGTTAATCATATTAAAGCGATTTATCCTGATACCCATTCTACTTTTGTACTTTCGATGGATAATGGTGAGAGAGTACCAGTTAGTCAATCATACGCTAGTTATTTTCGTAAGCTTCTAGGATTCTAAATTTTTCTGCTTTAGAACCTAAATTTGCTGTTCTGTCTGAATTTTCGTTATTGTATACTAAAATCCCTATTTTGATAGTGTAAATGTGTAAAATAATTATGAATATTCAATGAGAGAGGGATTACATATGGAGAATAATTTAGATAGAATCAGAGATCAACGTCTAAAAGATCGGGTAGTTACACCTGAAGAAGCAGCTTCCTGGATTCAAAGTGGAATGACTTTAGGCTTAAGTGGGTTTACACGTGCAGGTGATGTAAAAGCAGTCCCGTTTGCGCTTGTAAACCGAGTTAAGAATGATGAATCTTTTAAAGTAAATGTTTATACTGGGGCTTCTTTAGGCTCGGATGTAGACAAATTATTTGCTGAGGCAGGAATTTTAGGGAAAAGATTACCTTTCCAAGCTGACGCGACTATGCGAAAAGGAATTAATAACGGAGACTTTTTATTTGTGGATCAACACTTATCTCATACAGCAGAGTTACTCCGCGCTGACGTTCTGGATATAGATTTCGCTATTTTGGAAGCGGTTGCGATTACAGAGGACGGAATGATTATTCCAACCACTTCAATTGGAAATTCCTTAGCGTTTTCCTTAAATGCTAAGTCTATTATTATTGAAATGAATTTGGCTCAATCCGCGCAATTAGAGGGGCTACATGATTTATATGAACCAGGTAAACAAGGGGAGAGGCTTCCAATTCCGCTTGTGAAAACAGATGACCGAATTGGAACAATCGGTATTCCAATTGATCCTGAAAAAGTAAAGGGAATTGTGTTTACGAATCAATTGGATTCGCCATCGACAATTGTTCCTCCGGATGAAGAAACGGTTATTATGGCACAGCATTTAATAGAATTCCTTCGAGAAGAAGTTAAAGTAGGACGATTAACAAATCGTTTAGCGCCGTTACAATCAGGAATTGGTTCAGTTGCTAACGCGGTATTGCATGGAATGTTAGATTCCGAGTTCGAAGATTTAGAAGTGTATTCTGAAGTTTTACAGGATGCAGTTTTTGATCTTATGGATGCTGGAAAAGTCAATTTTGCTTCTTGTTGTTCTATCACGCTTTCTGAAGAGAAAATGCAACAAGTATTTTCTAACTTTGAAAAATATCGTGACAAATTAATGATGCGTCCGCAAGAGATTTCCAATCATCCTGAAATTATTCGTCGCCTTGGATTAATCTCAATTAATACTGCATTAGAATTAGATATATACGGAAATGTTAACTCTACTCACGTTTTAGGTACAAAAATGATGAATGGAATTGGTGGGTCTGGTGATTTTGCAAGAAATGCACGCCTAGCTATCTTTGTTACTAAATCGATTGCGAAAGGTGGTAACATTTCAAGTATTGTTCCTTTCGTTTCTCATGTAGACCATACTGAACATGATGTAGATGTTATTGTTACTGAACAGGGGTATGCCGACTTAAGGGGACTTGCGCCAAGAGAAAGAGTGGAACTTATTATTGAGAATTGCGCACATCCAATGTATCGTGATCAACTACGTGCTTATTACGAAGAAGCAAAAACAAGAGGTGGACAAACTCCTCATATTTTAGAAAAAGCTTTTTCTTGGCATACGAATTATGCTAAAAATGGAACAATGCTTGAAGCGGTAGTAGAAACTGTATAGGTTTGTATCGTACGAAATAGTAAAACGAATGAGTGAGTTTGAAGATTAAATTTTAGAAAAAGAGAACGCCAACTTTTAGGGATGGCGTTCTTTTTCTTTAAAAAAATTGTACTGGTTATAATAAAGATTTATAAAAATAATCTCTAATTTATGAAAAAAAAAGGTTTTTTGAAGTGCTTTCCGAATCAATTTAGTAGTTTACATATCGAAGGTGAGGAGAAAGAATCATGAAGATAAGAGAAGCGTTATTAAGTGAAGCAAATGAATTAAGTGAATTCGCACTACAATCAAAAGCAACGTGGGATTATAGTGAAGAATTCATATTTGCTTGTAAGGAAGATTTAACAATTACAGAAGAATACATAAAAAATAATTTTGTATATGTTTTAGAAAACGATAATGCGAAGATTGGTTTTTTCTCATTTTTACGTAATGATAAAGCTCTCGATTTCTTGTACATTCATCCTGATTACAAAGGAAAAGGTTACGGGAAAATACTTTGGGAGTATGTAATAGAAAAAGCCAATGAACTAGGATTAAAAAGTTTTACAATTGATAGTGATCCGAATGCAAAAGGATATTACTTGAAAATGGGAGCACAGTTAATAGGAGAGACACCATCAACTGTCTTTAAGGGTCGTTTACTGCCTCTTTTGAAATATGATGTGTAAAACTATTAATAGTAGGGGAAGATTAGAATGGATGATGTAAAGGAAAAAAGAATATATGGAGCACTAATAAAATCGTGGTCGATTGAAACAAGTTCAAAGTGGACAATTGAAAATCCAGCAAAGGGACAGTGTGGTGTAACGGCTCTAGTCGTTCAAGATATATGTGGAGGGAAAATTATAAAGACAAAAATAGGGGGCGTGTGGCATTTTTATAACTTTATAGATGGGCAGAGGTTTGATTTTACAGAGTCTCAATTCAATGAAAACCTGAATTACTTGGGTGTGGAATCAAATCGGGAAGAAGCATTTGCAGATACAAATGAAAAGCAATATAGCATTTTGAAGGGAAAAATAACGAAAGAATTAAAATTATCTTTTGACTCTTAATCTTTAATAAGTTACTATAATGGTGGTAACTTATTAAAGGGAACTTCATAGAGTTGAAAGGGGAAATACTTTTGAAAACAACTTATGTAAACGCTACAATTGTAACGATGAATGAACAAAACGAAGTGATAGAAAATGGATATATCATTGTAGAAAATGATCAAATTATAGATGTAAAGAGCGGAGAATTCGCTAATGATTTTGAAGTAGATGAAGTAATTGACATGAAAGGAAAGTGGGTTTTACCAGGGCTTGTAAATACACATACACATGTTGTAATGAGTCTTTTAAGAGGTATTGGAGATGATATGTTATTACAGCCATGGCTTGAGACGAGAATTTGGCCACTGGAAAGTCAATTTACTCCCCAAATTGCGGTCGCTAGTACGGAATTAGGATTACTTGAGATGGTGAAAAGTGGTACAACATCATTCTCTGACATGTTTAATCCAATTGGAGTAGATCAAGACGCAATTATGGAAACGGTATCAAGGAGCGGGATGCGAGCTGCTGTTTCAAGGACTTTATTTAGCTTCGGAACGAAAGACGATGAAAAGAAAGCGATTGAAGAAGCTGAGAAATATGTGAAGCGTTACTATAACGAAAGTGGCATGTTAACTACGATGGTTGCACCACATAGTCCATATACATGTAGTACAGAATTGTTAGAAGAGTGCGCACGGATTGCAGTAGAGAATCAAACGATGGTTCATATCCACCTTTCTGAAACAGAGCGTGAAGTACGTGATATTGAAGCACAATATGGAAAACGTCCAGTAGAATATGCAGCGAGCTGCGGATTGTTTAAACGCCCAACAGTTATTGCACACGGTGTAGTATTAAATGACGATGAGCGTGCATTTTTAGCAGAACATGACGTTCGAGTAGCTCATAATCCAAATAGTAATTTAAAACTAGGTTCTGGTATAGCGAATGTAAAAGCGATGCTAGAAGCAGGAATAAAAGTAGGAATTGCAACAGATAGTGTTGCATCTAACAATAATTTAGACATGTTTGAAGAAATGCGCATAGCGACTTTACTACAAAAAGGTATTCACCAAGATGCAACAGCTTTACCAGTTGAAACAGCTCTTACACTTGCGACTAAAGGGGCTGCTGAAGTAATCGGGATGAAACAAACAGGATCACTTGAGGTTGGAAAATGTGCTGATTTTATTACGATTGATCCATCTAATAAGCCGCATTTACAACCAGCAGATGAAGTGTTATCACATCTTGTGTATGCTGCTAGTGGAAAAGATATAAGCGATGTAATTATTAACGGAAAACGTGTCGTTTGGAATGGCGAATGTAAAACGTTAGATGAAGAGCGTATTATATTTGAAGCAAGTCGTTATAAACGAGGTTTGCAAAGATAACTAATTATGTGGCAGTTGAAAAAGCTATCCTTTTAAAAGGATAGCTTTTTTCTTGAACGAATAAATATTCAAAAGAATGTCGCATCTTTCTGTTCATATTTCTGCTATAATATATAACGCTTTATAATATTTTATACTTAAGGAGAACAACTCATGAAGCGAAAAAAGAGCCATTTAATGGTAATGGCACTTGTTACATCTTTATTATTAACAGCTTGTAATAATAAGGCGAATAAAAGTGATACAGAGGTTAAAAAACAAGTGTTAAATGTAACAGTATCAGAAGAAATTCCTTCTCTGGACACTGCGAAAACGATGGATGGTACATCAGCACACGTTATGCAAAACATATTTGAAGGGTTATATGTATTAAATGATCAAGATCAGCCTACTCCAGCAGTAGCAAAATCGTTTAAAAGAAGTGAAGATGGTAAGAAATATACATTTAACTTGCGTAAAGATGCAAAATGGTCAAATGGAGATAATGTAACAGCAAATGATTTTATATTTGCGTGGAAACGTGCAATTAACCCTGAAACGGCATCTCAATATGCATACATGCTCTTTTATGTGAAAAATGCGAAAGAGATTAATAAGGGAACAATGCCTCTTGATGCACTTGGGGTTAAAGCAATAAATAATTATACGTTAGAAGTTGAACTCGAACAGCCGGTTCCGTATTTTTTACAGTTGTTAGCACTACCTATATACTTACCACAGCATGAATCATTTTTGAAAGAACAAGGAAACAATTATGCATTGGAACCTAGTAATCTCATATATAACGGGCCATTTGTATTAGAAAAATGGAAGCATGAACAAGAGTTTCAATTAAAGAAGAATGCTGCATATTGGGATCGAAAGAAAGTGAAATTAGACGAAATAAACTTTCATATCGTAAAGGATACAATGACAGCTGTAAATTTATATGAAGCCGGAGATTTGGATCGAGTACCTATTAATTCGCAAGTTGTAGACAAGTATAAAGGGAATAAGGAATTACATATGTCGAGCGATCCTGGAATTGCTATGCTTCGTTTTAATGAAAAAAATACCGCGTTAGCAAATAAAAAGGTGCGTCAATCTATTTCATTAGCGTTAAATAAGGATGATTTCGTTGCTCACTTTATTAATAACGGAGCAAAGCCTGCAAGCGGGCTTGTACCAGTTGGTCATGTAAATGAAGTGACCGGTAAAGATTTTAGAAAAGAAAACGGAGATCTTTCTTCATATGATTTGCAAAATGCGCAAAAGATTTGGAAAGAAGCGAAAAAAGAGCTTGAAGTAGAGCAAGTAAACCTCGAGTTTTTAACGTTTGAACAAGATAATGCAAAACGGATGGCAGAATATATAAAAGGTGATTTAGAAAAGAATTTGCAAGGAATCGCGATACAAATTAAACAACAGCCATTTAAGCAAAAATTACAGTTAGAACAAGCAGGTGATTACGATATAACTATGGCAAATTGGGGACCTGACTATAAAGACCCAATTAGTTATTTAGAGTTATTTACGACAGGGAATCCGAATAATAAAATGAATTATTCTAATGTTCATTACGATGAATTAATAAAGAAAGCGAAAACGGATTTTGTACTAGATACGGAAAACCGATGGGAAGCGTTGCGAGAAGCCGAGCAGGTATTATTAGAAGATGCTGCGGTAGCGCCGCTTTATCATATTGGCTCAGCATATGTACAAAAGGATTATGTAAAAGGAATTGAAAAGCATCAATTTGGTGGTATTTATACTTATAAGAATGCTTATATTGCTAATGAATAAATACAAAAAACCTTACTTTTTAAAAGTAAGGTTTTTTACACATGAATTCTATTAAACCGATTTTAATAAAGCGTAAAAATTCGTATCATATGGGACATCATCTTGATACATATAATTTTTTAGAACGCCTTCTTTTTCAAAGCCTAATTTTAATAGTACTTTATTGGAAGCTTCATTTTCAAGAAATACAATTGCTCCAATCCGCTTTAAATGAATTGTATGGAAACCGTATGATATAACCTCAGAAACAGCTTCAGTCGCATATCCTTTTCCCCAGTGTTCAGGCAAAAAGGCATAACTTATATTGGCTCGTTTATGCTCAGAAGACCAATCATGAAAACCAATGGTACCGATGAGTTCTTTCGTGTCTTTTAATTCGATTCCCCATTTTATACCGCTTCTTGCATTGTAACTCAACTTAAAGTTATGAATGATTTGTTTCACTTGATCAACATCTTGTAACGGTTTTTGGCCATAATAGCGCAGTACATTAGTATTAGAAAAGCATTGTAGTATACGCGGTGCATCTTCTTCGGTAAGTTCTCTTAAAATGAGTCGGTCTGTTTTCAATATAGGAAACATGCTTTCACTCCATTTCTTTTGAAACTAGAATGTGTTGTTATTATATAATCTAGTCTGAAAATAAAGATTATTCAAGAGGGGAGTATGGTTTTAATTTATGATAAAATTGATTGTGGAATATATTTCAAAAAGAGGTTTGTATATGGAGAAAAATTCAATTTTAATTGTAGATGATGATCAAGATATTGTTCAATTTATAAAAGTGAATCTAATGCAAGAAGGTTTTAAAGTTTTTAGTGCTCATAACGGAGAAGAGGCTTTAGAAATAATAAATAATAACAGTATTCAACTTGCTATTTTGGATATTATGATGCCACAAATGGATGGGATAGAATTGTGTAGAAGGATTAGAGAGAAACATAGTTTACCAATTATGTTTTTAAGCGCGAAATCATCGGATGTCGATAAGGTAATTGGATTTAGTACTGGGGCAGATGATTATATTGTGAAGCCGTTCAGTACAATTGAATTTATCGCAAGAGTGAAAGCTCAATTAAGAAGGTATACATATTTCAACCAAAATGCTATCCAAGTAATGGAAAAGAAAATAAATATTAGAGGTTTAGAAATAGATGAAGTGTCGAGAACTGTAATGTTATATGGAGAAACAATGAATCTTACGAAAACTGAATATGATATTTTACACTTAATGGCAGCTGCGAAGAATCGTGTGTTTACAATTGAAGAAATATATGAGAGCGTTTGGAACGAAAGAGCCTATGAAAGTAATAATACAGTAATGGTTCATATTGCAAGATTGAGAAATAAAATTGAAGAGAATCCAAAAGAACCGAAGTTTATACAAAATGTTTGGGGAGTCGGATATAAAATTGAAGATTAGATCTTTACAGGGTATTAGGGCGAAATTTTTTTTAGCTTTCATATGTAGCATCTTGTTAGCGACTGTAAGTATAATAGTGCTTCAAATTTTAGTTGGAAATATATATAGTCATGTTAATGCGTTAGAGGAAAAATATTCATTTGTATACTTTATAGTTTTTTTGATTTTTACTACGACATACTTTGCATGTATGACAAAAACAATGATGAAAAGATTGTCTGAAATTAATAAGAACGTGAAGGAAATAAGTAATGGTAATTTTGAAGTACATATACCTATTTCAAAAAATGACGAGATTGGTGAATTAGCGACGAATGTAAATAGAATGGTCAAAAGTTTAAAAGAGTCTATCGAGAATGAAAAAAAATCACAGGAAATGAAAAATGAAATGATTAGTAATATTTCTCATGATTTACGAACGCCAGTAACATCTTTAATCGGTTATGCGGACCTGTTAGGAAATAAACTCCATTCGAATGGAGAAGAATGTGAACAGTATGTAAGTATATTAAAGCGAAAAAGTTATGAATTAAAACATCAAGTAGATGATTTATTAGAATACTGTCAAATAAATTATAGAGAGATTGAATTACATAAAGATGAAGTAGATATGAAAGCATTAATTGAACAAATCATGATTGGCTTTGTACCACAATTAGATGATGTTAATATGAGCTTTTATATTAAAAGTGATGAAGTGCTGTATGTAGAAGTTGATGTGGCACTTATAGTGAGACTATTTGAAAATATAATAGGTAATAGTATTATGTATGGAAAAGATGGAAAGGAAATTGCAATTGGAATTTCCAATAAAACAATGAATGTTGAAGTAGAAATTAAAAATTTTGGACAATGTATTCCGGAAGAGGACCTTCCTTACGTTTTTGAGAAATTTTATCGTAGTGAAAAATCACGTAGTTCTTATACTGGTGGGAAAGGAATGGGGCTTGCAATTTCAAAAAGTATAGCCGAGCTCCATCAAGGGGATCTAACTGTACGTAGTAACGATAAAGAAACAGTTTTCACTGTGAAATTACCGCAGTATAAAAAAGTAAGAAAGTCGTAAGTATTTCTTTTATATGTCGTAATTTTTACTTTGTATCATTGAGAAAAAGGATATGAGAGTAGGGATGCGACATGTGGAAGAAATTTTTATTAGTGATTATAGTTTCTTTTTTAATTATAAGTTGGATCTTAGTTTATGTAGCTAATGGTGTTACATCAGTTTTTGTTTGGTGGAGTATTCAGGCTTTTAGTTTTATTTCAGTTTTCCTCTTGATAGGATCAGTAATAATATTTTTTTGGAAAGGCATTTTTAGAAAGCGGATAGATAGAACGCTATTTTTAATCATTCTGTTTTCTATCATTGGAGCTTGGCCTGTCGGTTGGTTTGCTAATATAGGTAGAATTGCTTACCCAGCAGATATACAATCTATGAGTCCTAAAGCAGTAGTTCGTGTTCCTTTGAATGAACGAGCATTAATAGGCTGGGGCGGTGATCAGTTAGAAATGAACTATCATGTTATAAAGCCAAATGAAAGGTGGGCATATGATATCCTCATTCCACCTGCTGAAGTGAAAAGTAGTAAGTTAGAGGATTACGGAATATATGGAGCGAAAGTAATGGCACCAGCTTCTGGGACGGTTGTATCAATCAATAATGATGAAAAAGATTTAATTCCCGGATTGGATGATTTTCAGTCAATGGCAGGGAATTACATATATTTACGGATAGATGAAACAGAGACATTTTTGATTCTTGCCCACTTAAAGAAAGGGTCCATTAAAGTTAGAGAAGGACAACGTGTAAATGAAGGAGAATTTCTTGCTCAAGTCGGTAACTCAGGAAGTTCAAGTGAGCCACATTTACATATTCATCATCAAAGGCAAGACCCGTCCAAGGTAAGTATGTTTTTTGCGGAAGGATTGCCACTTTACTTTCGAACTGAAAATGGTGTCATGATGCCGGAAAGAGGGACATACATAAGTGGTAACTAGAAGAAAATCATTTCATCCAAAAAGGGTATTCCAAATTAAAATTGGAATACCCTTTTTCATTATCCTACAAATGTTTGATACAGTAAGAAGATATTTAAAATGATAACGAGTGCTGCAATTATCCAAGCGATAAATGTTGTTATACGGTGGTTAACGAGTGCACCCATAATCTTTTTGTTACTTGTAAACATAATAAGTGGTACTAGCGCAAATGCAATACCGAATGATAAGACGACTTGGCTCATGACTAGAGCGTAAGTTGGATTTACACCTAAAGCGATAATAACTAATGGTGGAATCATTGTAATAAATCGGCGTAAGTATAACGGAATATGCATGCGAATGAAACCTTGCATAATAATATCACCCGACATTGTACCGACAGAAGAGCTAGATAGTCCTGCTGATAAAAGTCCAATCCCAAATAATGCAGCCGATACAGGACCTACTAAATTGGTAAATTGAGTGTAAGCAACATCTAAATCTTCAACGTGCAAGCCGTTTTTAAAGAATAGTGCAGCAGCAACAATTAACATACTTGCATTAATTGCTCCAGCAATAACCATTGCAATAATAATATCGATAAATTCGAAACGAAAAATCTTTTTCTTTTGTTCGTCAGTTGTTCCGACCACGCGGCGTTGTGTTAATGCAGAATGCAAGTATATTGCATGTGGCATAACTGTTGCACCTAAAATCCCTGCTGCAAGTAATATACTGTCTACACCTTGGAATTTTGGAATAAATAGTCCTGAAAGAAGGGGACTTAATTCTGGTTTTGCATAAAAAACTTGAATCCCAAAAGCAATTACTACAATGAAAATCATTCCTGTAATAATAGCTTCTAGTGGACGAAATCCTCTACGTTGAAACTCAAGAATAATAAATGATCCGGCTGCAGTAATTAAAGCGGCAGGTAGCATCGGGATTCCAAATAGTAAGTAAAGCCCCAAAGCAGCTCCAATAAATTCCGCTAAATCTGTAGCCATAATAACTAGTTCACCTTGTATCCATAAGCCGATAGACACAGGCTTTGGAAAGTTTTCACGAGCTATTTCGGGTAAATTGTTTCCTGTAGCAATTCCTAATTTAGCTGATAACGTTTGGATTAATACAGCCATTAAGTTAGAAGCGAGTATAACCCATAATAGTAAATATCCATATTGTGAACCAGCTGCGATATTTGTGGCAAAGTTGCCAGGATCAATATAAGCAACGGACGCGATAAAAGCGGGTCCTAAAAATGGTAACAGTCTTTTCCAGCCTTTTGTTTCTCCACTTAAAGCTAAATGAGCTGATTGTACAGTTGTACTTTCAGAAGGGAGATGTTCATCTTTTGTTATATCTTTATTCATAGTAGTTTTCCCCTTTAAAATGTTAACTTGATGAAATTATTGTATTTATTCTTACTCATTATTTCAATACATTTAAATATGTTATGTGATAATTTCATTTGAACACGAAGGTTTCCTTAATGCAAATTATATGCCTTTACGCAATGGATGGTGTGATAACGTAAAATAAATTGGGAGTTTATGGTGTGATGACGTGGGGAAACATAATAAATTAAAGGGTCAATTTTGAAATTTATGTGAACATAAAGCCGATAATCCAGCATATTAATTGATGGAATTGCATTTGTATGATATATAATATATTGGGATTACAACATAACCATAGTGTTTTGATGTGTAATCTTGTTTTTTATTTTTGTTAACTGATAGAAAATAGTATAAAGAAAAGAAAATGGGATTCATTTTCTTATTATATATGTTTTGATATGAACGTTAACTTATACATGATTTAAAAAATTAGATAGGTGGTAGAAATACATTGGCAACTACAAAACCATACAGAGTATTACTATATTACATGTACACAACAATTGAAAACCCAGAAGAATTCGCGGCAGAGCATTTAGCATTTTGTAATTCACTTGAATTAAAAGGAAGAATTCTTGTAGCAAAAGAAGGTATTAACGGAACTTGTTCTGGAACTGTAGAACAAACAGAGAAATACATGGAAGCAATGAACAATGATCCACGTTTTGATGGCATCGTATTTAAAATAGATGAAGCTGATGGTCATGCATTCAAGAAGATGCACGTGCGTCCTCGTCCAGAGTTAGTTACACTTCGTCTAGAAGATGACATTAACCCACACGAAATAACTGGGAAGTATTTAGAGCCAAAAGATTTTTATGAAGCAATGAAACAAGAAGATACAGTTATCATTGATGCACGAAATGATTATGAATTTGATTTAGGTCACTTCAAAGGTGCGATTAAACCTGATATCGAATCATTCCGTGAATTACCAGATTGGATTCGTGAAAATAAAGAAGTACTTGAAGGTAAAAAGATTTTAACGTATTGTACAGGCGGAATTCGTTGTGAGAAGTTTTCTGGTTGGTTAGTTCGTGAAGGCTATGAAGATGTAAGTCAGCTTCACGGCGGAATTGTAACGTACGGAAAAGACCCAGAAGTACAAGGTGAGCTTTGGGATGGACAATGTTACGTGTTCGATGAGCGTATCGCTGTACCAGTAAACCAAAAAGAACATGTTATTGTTGGTAAAGACCACTTTACAGGTGAACCTTGTGAGCGCTATGTAAACTGTTCAAATCCAGAATGTAATAAGAAAATTTTATGTTCTGAAGAAAACGAAGCGAAATATTTACGTGCATGTTCTCATGAATGTCGTGTAAGTCCACGTAACCGCTACGTAATACAACATGAATTAACGGAAGAGCAAGTAGCTGCTGCATTAGAGCAAATCGAAGCAGGGAAGTAAACAGAATTCGTATAATAAAAGGGGTACTCCAAGTTTAATTTTGGAGCACCCTTTTTTTATTATCCGGTTCTGTCATTTGTCGGTTTTTGTCGGCAAGTCGATATATTAAAAAAATCGCTGATATATCTTAAAAATCGCTGATATATTTCGAGTTGCGCCGATATAATCGGAAAATCGCTGATGAAAATTTCACTTACTGCAGCACGCCAAGAATTTGAAAATAACCTTCTTTAATTTTTATCTTCTTTCTCTTTAACGGCAGAAAGTACAGTTTGTTTTACCCAAGCTTTTCTACGTTTATGTTGTAGACCCCATTGGTATAAACTTTGGGCTCCTAAAATAAGTGAAATGACAATGCCGCTAATTGCAATTAATAGAGCGAAAAATTCAAGAGGTGACGATATTTTGTTTGAATCGGTGTTTCTTAAAAGGTCAATCATAGTAAACCCTAACATTTGGCCCACTACAGAGTAGAGCGTTAAAATTAATAATAAAAGGCTATCTTTTTTAGAGGCGACATTTTCTTGATATTTAAACAAACTATCAAGATTTTGTTTCGCGTTCGAGTATAGAACCTCAATATTAAAAAGTTTTCTTAAGCGGAAGAAAATATCTTCACTTTGTGATTGGGATACTAATTCTAAAGAAAAATAATTAGCAGTGAACGAATTGATCGAATAAATTAATTTCTCTATTTCATTAGTATCTTGTTCAATGTTTAGCTCAGCATAGGCGTTTGCCATTTTTAATAAAACAATTTTATGGAATAGGTTTAATAATAAAGCGTAATAAAATTCCCCGTACATTTGACTAGCAAGTTTAGCGATTTCGCGTTCTCCTTCATTTGTTACACATGTAAAAATATGTTCTTCCATTATGAAATAACGATTTGGAGCCCATCTCTGGTAAGCGTGTTTTTTTAAATAGTCATGAATGTAAGGAAGGTTATTTGCACTCACATATGGCTTACCATCACTTGTTAATCCGGAAAGACTAGAAGTACGATAAACATCCACTTCATTAAGTTCCAAACTTTCTTTTAGTGACAATAAAGTTTGGACGTACATTCTTTGGTCTTCGAAGAAAGGGAAGGTTTGAAAGTATGAACTTCTTAATCTCTTCTTTTCAAAGAAATCAGTTACGCCATGAAATAAATAACCAAAAATGAATTTTTCAACTTGGGAATATTTTTTTCCGTTACATTCAATACAAATAGTCTCATTTGTATCATTTTTAGTTTCAAGTACACGGAAGCGAGCAGCAAATTCGATTGCTTCAGATAAAGTCATGTTTAGAGTAGTGTTTACTTCTGTTCGAATTGTTAAGAAGCCAAGTTCATAAGGACAAAGTGTTACATCAATAGAGTGTATCTTGAATGGAATTGAAATAAGGTTTGTTGTTAAATGTCCAGTTAAGTTAAGGTCCTTTGAATAACGTTGCAAGCCCTTTTGATGCTCTGAGTGAGGAAAGAGAATTTTATTTGTAAATGAAAGATAGTATGCTTCCATATTTTGATGTGAAACTTTAAACTCCCCATAATATGTATTTTCATCATCGAGATGATCGAGCCGAAAAGGACGGAAATCGTTTTTTTGTAAGAATGGGAACATATTTTGTTCATATCCAGCTTTAAACGAAAACGGGAATATAAATTGAAATATAGCTGTTGCTACATCTTTTTCCTCAATTGCTTGTATTGACTCCATCTACATTGTTTCCTTTCCATATATGCTATAGAAACAACATGCCCAAATTTATTTGAAAATAACCACTGTTTTATACTCGATTGAGAGTGAAAATTCAGCTTATTTAGCAGAGGACATGTATAATGTTATGTATACTAAAAGTTATGAAATTGTATTTTGAAAAGGGGGATGCTGTATGCGGATTTTAGTATTAGGCGCTGGTGGAGTCGGAGGATTTTTTGGTGGCAGATTAGTCGAAAAGGGAGAAGATGTTACATTTCTTGTTCGTAGTAAACGGAAAAAACAATTAGAGGAAAGAGGACTTGTAATCCGAAGTGTTAACGGGGATTTTTCCTTTCAACCGAAATTAATAACGAAGGAAGAGAGAACTTCTCCATTTGATGTCATTTTATTTTCAACAAAAGCGTATCACTTAAACGAGGCAATTCAAGATTTGAAGCCGTTTGTTGGCGAAGGTACTGTAATCATTCCATTGTTAAATGGTATCGCTCATTTATCACTATTACAAAAAGAATTCGGCGAAGAAAAAGTAATTGGCGGTTTATGCTTTATCGAGACGACGTTAAACGATCAAGGAGAAATTGTACAAACTAGTGCTGCCAACAGACTTGTGTTTGGAGAAATTAAGTCTCAAAATTCAGAGAGAGTAAAGCATATTTCTAAAGCATTTGCAGGTACGAAATCTAGTTTTGTTTTAAGTGAAAATATTACGCAAGATATGTGGCATAAATATTTATTTATTACTGTAATGTCCGGTGTGACAACGTTAATGCGTGCACCAATTGGACCAATCCGTGAAAGTGAAGGCGGCCGTGATTTTATCCGTAATGTGTTTGAGGAATCTGTACAAATCATGAGAGTATTAGGAGCTCCAATAAAGGTTAATATTGCCCAGGAACATATGAAAACGATTGATAAAATTTCGTATGATATGAAGTCATCGATGCAACGTGATATGGAGAAGGGTTCGTTTATTGAAGGGAAGCACTTGCAAGGATATTTACTGGATGTAGCAGAGCAATTTTCTATAACGGCACCATTATTAAGCACTATATATCAAAATTTAAAGGTGTATGAAGAGATGACCTTTAACAGATCTGTAATAGAATTAGATGTATGAAAAAATAAAAAAGATAGCAATATATAAGTGTATTGCTATCTTTTTTATTTTTTTGTATGACAAATTATTTATTTCTTTTCGTTCTATCTGTCAAATTTATTTCCTGTTCACGTTTACCATATAACTGATTAATTTCATTTGCTACTGCATCTAAATATGAATCGGAAAAAATAGGCTTCTTTTCTTTAGACATATGGGTCTCCTTTGTGGATTTTTTAGTATTCATTATGTATATTTCTCAGTGGATTATGCACAATCATTTTAATTTTTTTCTTATTAAAAATTTTTGTTTACTTTTTGAAAATAAAGGAGTATTATAATCCACAGTTTCAATTTTCTAAATCGCTGAAACCGCATGGTACGGGGGACCCGTTTTTACGGATTAGTACATAATCCGATGGGGTGAATCCTTGAAAAAGGTAGGGCTACTCATAGGCCCGAATCCGACAGCTAACCTCGTAAGCGTTATATTGAGAAGGAAGGTGGAGCTTGTGCGACAAAAAAAATAATGTCTACAAGTCTATTTCGCTATGGCTTGTAGACATTTTTTGTTTTCTGAAGAAATAGTTTACTGGCTGTAACAAGCAGAAAAGTTCGTACAAAATTATTGGAGAGTGGACAGCATTGGTTTCATCTATTAAAAGATTTTTAATTGGAAGACCGTTAAAATCAACAGAGCTTGGAGAACAAAAGCTTAATAAAACGAAAGCTTTAGCTATTTTATCTTCTGACGCATTATCATCAGTTGCTTACGGTCCAGAGCAAATTTTAATTGCTTTAGCAGGTGTTGGAGCGATCGCTTATTGGTATTCCATTCCGATCGCTGTTGGAGTATTAGTATTATTGACAGCCCTTATTTTATCTTATCGACAAATTATTTTTGCTTATCCGCATGGCGGGGGAGCGTATGTTGTATCAAAAGAAAATTTAGGGATGAATCCAGGCTTAATTGCTGGAGGATCTTTATTAGTTGACTATATTTTAACTGTAGCCGGTTAGTGTGTCCGCTGGTACAGATGCAATTACGTCTGCGTTTCCTAGCTTACATGCACATAACGTAATTATTGCGGTTATATTTGTTATATTAATTACGATATTAAATTTAAGAGGAGTAACGGAATCAGCTTCCGTTTTAGCATATCCTGTTTATTTATTCGTTTTAGCACTATTTATATTAATTGGTGTGGGTATATATAATATTTTAACTGGTCATGTTTCACCTACTTTACATGCGCCGATTGGTACACCAGTTGCAGGGATTATTTTATTTTTATTACTAAGAGCATTTGCATCAGGTAGTTCTGCTTTAACAGGTGTTGAAGCAATTTCAAATGCAATTCCGAACTTTAAAGATCCTGCGCCAAACAATGCTGCAAAAACATTGCTGGCAATAGGTGCATTACTTGCTGTGTTATTTTCAGGAATTGTATTTTTAGCTTATTATTACGGAGTGACTCCGAGTAAAGAAGTAACAGTCGTTTCTCAAATTGCTGAACAAACATTTGGACGTAATTTCATGTACTATTTCATACAAGGTACAACAGCTTTAATATTAATTCTCGCTGCTAATACAGGTTATTCTGCATTTCCTTTATTAGCGGTTAACCTTGCAAAAGATAAATTCATACCGAGAATGTTTACGATTAGAGGAGACCGTCTAGGTTACTCAAACGGTATTATTATACTTGGAGTTGCTTCGATTATTTTAATTGTAGCTTTCCAAGGACAAACAGAACATTTAATTCCACTATATGCAGTAGGTGTATTTATTCCATTTACACTTTCTCAAACAGGGATGGTATTAAAATGGCTTCGCGAAAAGCCTGAAGGATGGGCTTTAAGATTAACGATTAATTTAATTGGTGCAGTTATTAGTTTTATCGTAATGAGCATGTTCTTCTTAACTAAATTTGCACAAGTTTGGTCGATTCTTATTTTCTTACCAGTTATTATCTTCTTATTCCATCGAATTAAGAAGCATTATGATGCAGTGGGTGATCAATTAAGTTTAAAAACTTGCGAACCTCTTATTCCAATTGAGGGGAATGTAATTGTCGTTCCTGTAGCAGGTATGACGCATGTAGTAGAAAATTCGTTGAACTATGCAAAATCTCTTTCAGCAGATCAAGTTATCGCAGTATATGTTGCTTTTGACAGAGAAGAGGAAAAGAAATTTGAAGAGAAATGGAAGAAGTGGCAACCTGAAGTAAGGCTTGTTACATTACATTCTCATTATAGAAGTATTATTCAGCCGCTAACAAAGTTTATTGATACAGTGCAATATAAGGCAAGTGAATCGAATTACCGCGTTACGGTCGTTATACCACAGTTCATTCCGAAAAAAGGTTGGCATAACATTCTTCATAATCAATCCAGTTTACTCATACGTGCGTATTTACTTTATAAAAGAAATGTTGTTATTACGACAGTTCCATATCATTTGAAAAAATAAGAAGATTTTTTAAGGATAGTTTCGTGAAAATGAAGCTATCCTTTTTGTGTATATGCTATGCATAATTGCATACGGGGTTAAAAATTATATCAATATAATTTTATCAGTTATTTGCAAGTGGTGTTTTCTGTTGTGATATGTAGATATTTCAATCGATAAAGTGAATCGGATTATATTTTGAAATAAGGACATGAAAGCTTGAAAATAAAGGGAATGAAAATACTTCTTTACGTTATATAAACAGCTGTGTTTAAATGACCTTACAGTACAAAATTTATATGAAAACAAAACGAAATTTCATATTTATGTATGTTGTTTAGTTTAAAATGAATAATATTTTTAAGTAATATATTCACTGTGTGAATGTGAGAATTTCGATGGAATAGAAAATTTATACAATATTATTCATACTAAACACATATGAAAAATAATAAAATGTTTTGTGACGATAAGTAAGTGCTGTAGCAATACGAGAGAGGTGGTTCATACATGGATCACGGTGAGAACGTTCTCTATTTTAACCATCTCAAATTATGGGCAAGAAAATAGAATAATAAAATGCGATAGTAATAGTTGCTAATACATAGGAGGAGTTAAAGTGAAAAAGACTTTAATTACAGGGTTATTGGTTACAGCAGTATCTACGAGTTGCTTCATTCCTGTAAGCGCTTACGCTAAGGAGGGGCAAACAGAAGTGAAAACAGTATATGCGCAAAATGTAATTGCTCCAAATACATTATCCAACTCAATTAGAATGTTAGGATCACAATCACCGCTTATTCAAGCATACGGATTAATTATTTTGCAACAGCCAGACATTAAGGTAAATGCGATGAGTAGCTTAACGAATCATCAAAAGTTTGCAAAGGCGAATGTACGAGAGTGGATTGATGAATATAATCCGAAGCTAATTGACTTAAATCAAGAGATGATGAGATACAGCAATAGATTTAATAGCTATTATAGTAAGCTCTATGAACTAGCAGGAAACGTAAATGAAGATCAGCAAGCAAAAGCAGATTTTATGAGTGCATATGGAAAATTACAATTGCAAGTACAGAGCATCCAAGAGAGTATGGAGCAAGATTTATTAGAGTTAAATCGATTTAAAACAGTATTAGACAAAGATAGTAACAACTTATCAATTAAAGCCGATGAAGCAATAAAAACACTGCAAGGATCAAGTGGAGATATTGTGAAATTAAGAGAAGATATTAAAAGAATTCAAGGGGAAATTCAAGCTGAACTAACTACTATTTTGAATAGACCTCAAGAAATCATTAAAGGTTCTATTAATATCGGTAAACAAGTATTTACAATCACAAATCAAACTGCACAAACGAAAACAATCGATTTTGTTTCTATCGGTACTTTAAGTAATGAAATTGTAAATGCTGCAGATAGTCAAACGAGAGAAGCAGCTCTTCGCATTCAGCAAAAGCAAAAAGAGTTATTGCCACTTATTCAAAAGTTATCACAAACTGAAGCAGAGGCGACTCAAATTACATTCGTTGAAGATCAAGTAAATAGCTTTACAGAATTAATTGATCGTCAAATTACAACTTTAGAAACGTTATTAACCGATTGGAAAGTTTTAAATAATAATATGATTCAAATTCAAACAAATGTTGAAGAAGGCACGTATACAGACAGTAGTTTACTTCAAAAACATTTTAATCAAATTAAAAAAGTAAGTGATGAAATGAATAAGCAAACAAATCAATTTGAAGATTACGTTACAAACGTTGAAGTACATTAAATAGAAAAATAATTAGCGATATAGGGAGAGAAGAAAAATGACAAAAAAACCATATAAAGTAATGGCTCTATCAGCACTTATGGCAGTATTTGCAGCAGGAAATATTATGCCGGCTCATACGTATGCAGCTGAAAGTACAGTGAAACAAGCTCCAGTTCATGCGGTAGCAAAAGCTTATAATGACTATGAAGAATATTCATTAGGACCAGAAGGCTTGAAAGATGCAATGGAAAGAACAGGTTCAAATGCTTTAGTAATGGATCTGTATGCTTTAACAATTATTAAACAAGGTAATGTTAACTTTGGAAATGTATCGACTGTTGATGCAGCTTTAAAAGGAAAAGTGATTCAGCACCAAGATACAGCTAGAGGAAATGCGAAGCAATGGTTAGATGTATTAAAGCCACAGCTTATTTCAACGAATCAAAACATCATTAACTACAATACTAAATTCCAAAACTATTATGATACTTTAGTTGCTGCGGTAGATGCAAAAGATAAAACGACTCTTACGAAAGGCCTAACTAGATTATCAAGTAGTATTAATGAAAATAAAGCGCAAGTGGATCAGTTAGTAGAAGACTTGAAAAAATTCCGAAATAAAATGACGTCGGATACGCAAAACTTCAAGGGTGATGCAAATCAAATTACATCTATATTAGCTAGTCAAGATGCAGGAATTCCGCTTCTGCAAAATTAAATTACAACGTACAATGAGGCAATTAGTAAATATAATGCAATTATTATCGGTTCATCTGTTGCGACAGCTCTAGGACCAATTGCAATTATTGGTGGTGCAGTAGTTATTGCTACGGGCGCAGGAACACCGCTAGGAGTCGCATTAATTGCAGGTGGTGCAGCAGCTGTAGGCGGTGGTACAGCTGGTATCGTATTAGCGAAGAAAGAACTTGACAATGCACAAGCTGAAATTCAAAAAATAACTGGACAAATTACAACTGCTCAATTAGAAGTAGCTGGGTTAACGAACATTAAAACACAAACTGAGTATTTAACAAATACGATTGATACTGCAATTACAGCGTTGCAAAACATTTCAAACCAATGGTATACAATGGGATCAAAATACAATTCTTTACTTCAAAATGTGGATTCAATTAGTCCAAACGATCTTGTTTTCATTAAAGAAGATTTAAACATTGCGAAAGATAGCTGGAAAAACATTAAAGACTATGCAGAAAAGATTTATGCTGAAGATATTAAAGTAGTAGACACGAAAAAAGCATAATTGAATACGAATCGTTAGAGCGTTAAGTGTTGATGAATGATTTGAAGCTCCTGTTCAGTTGTGAGCAGGAGCTTTTGATATCCTTATAAAGAGAATAGGTGAAAAATATGCAGAAACGATTTTATAAAAAATGTCTTTTAGCGGTAATGATTGCTGGGGTGGCAACGAGTAACGCATTTCCTTTACATCCTTTTGCAGCAGAACAAAATGCAAAGGTGCTACAAGAAAATGTGAAAAACTATTCTCTTGGACCAGCAGGATTCCAAGATGTAATGGCACAAACGACATCAAGCATATTTGCAATGGATTCATATGCAAAATTAATTCAAAATCAACAAGAGACGGATTTAAGTAAAATAAGTTCGATTAATAGTGAATTTAAAGAGAATATGATTCAGCATCAAAGAGATGCAAAAATTAATGCAGCATATTGGTTAAATAATATGAAGCCTCAAATTATGAAAACGGATCAAAATATTATAAATTACAATAATACTTTTCAATCGTATTATAATGACATGTTAATAGCGATTGATCAAAAGGATAGCGGAAAATTAAAAGCGGATTTAGAAAAGTTGTATGCGGATATTGTAAAGAATCAAAATGAGGTAGATGGATTATTAGGAAATTTGAAAGCTTTTCGCGATAGAATGGCGAAAGATACAAATAGTTTCAAAGAGGATACAAATCAGTTAACAGCGATATTGGCAAGTACGAATGCTGGTATTCCAGCTCTAGAGCAACAAATAAATACATATAACGATTCGATTAAAAAGAGTAATGATATGGTCATTGCTGGTGGCGTACTTTGCGTAGCTCTAATAACATGTCTTGCTGGCGGGCCGATGATTGCGGTTGCGAAAAAAGATATCGCAAATGCAGAAAGAGAAATCGCCAATTTAAAAGATAGAATTTCAGGAGCACAAGCAGAAGTCGTAATTTTGACTGATGTAAAAAATAAAACAACAAACATGACAGAAACAATCGATGCAGCAATTACAGCACTACAAAACATATCAAATCAATGGTATACAGTAGGTGCAAAATATAATAATTTACTACAAAACGTAAAAGGGATTAGTCCGGAAGAGTTTACGTTTATAAAAGAAGATTTACATACAGCGAAAGATGTAAAGGATTATACAGAAAAATTACATGAAGGTGTGGCAAAGTAAACAGTGGACTAGTTCTGCTGTTTATTTTTTTATCCTGTTTTTTTGTGAGAGTTGAACTTGTAATTATATATAAGTTTGTCATATGTTTTATCAATGTGGCTATTGGGTAATATTTAATCAAATTGATACGAATAACCTAAATAAATTTCTGATCAAGTCTTTTATATGTAATGTTTTAATGAAAAAAGCTATACTGTAAGCAAAACTAAAAATTGGAGAGGAAATACTACAACATGGAAAATTATCTATTATTTATCCTTACAGCAATGCTAATCATAATGATGCCTGGTCCTGGTTTTGCACTAGTTACAAAAAATACTATCTCGCATGGTAAAAATGGCGGGATAAAGACTGTTTTAGGAACGATATCTGGAATGATGATTCATACAATAATGGCTACGTTAGGACTTTCTGCTATCTTAATGAAATTTGCTATGTTATTTACATTTATAAAATATGCTGGGGCTGTTTATTTAATTTATTTAGCTGTAAAGTCAATTAAAAGTGCCTTACATAAAAAAGAAGATATGTCAGGTTCAGCAGAAATGGACTCTAAGGATATTGGGGCAATTAAAAGCTTTAGACAAGGATTTACTACGGCAATTTTAAATCCAAAAACCGCTGTATTTTTCCTTAGTTTTTTACCCCAATTTATTGTGAGTAATCAAAATCATTTCCTCCAATTTCTTTTATTAGGAGTCACATTTACGACTTTGACAGCAATATGGTATTTACTTTACATCTCACTCATACGTCAATTAAGAACTTTTTTAAGAAAAGAAAGAGTGAACCGTACAATGGAGGGTATTACGGGCATAGTATTGTTAGTATTTGGAGTTAGGTTATTTTTCCAAAAATAAATATGTAGATAAAACGAGAAATAAAAAAGTTGATTATTTCTCGTTTTATTCTTTAAAATCTGCAACAGAACCAGGATCTCCCATCAAAGTATAAATTCCAAGGGAGGAACCGTTTTTTATTTACTTATATACGCACAGCTGTACCACTGACAGCAACCATTAACATTCCATCACGAACAACTTCGTAATCTACGTCAATACCAACGATAGCGTTCGCACCTTTTTCTTTTGCAAGTTCTTTCATTTCGCCCATTGCAATATCACGAGCGTCTTTTAGTTTACTTTCATAAGCACCAACACGGCCACCGACAACATCACGAACGGAAGCGAATACATCGCGGACAATATTTGCACCCATAATAGCTTCACCATTTACAATATCAATATACTCAATAATCTCTTTACCTTGAATTCCAGAAGTTGTTGTTACAATCATGACTGACACTCTCCTAATATTTTATAATTTTTGATTAGCTTTCTTATGTCATAGAAAAAGTATTTTTGGCACCAGAAACAAGTCTAGTTTCTTACAGAATGAAACCAAGACAATTGTTTAACATATGTATCGCTATAACATATGCAATGGATCTTTTAGAAATAAGATAAGCCGCAGTAAGTATCAACGATCCAGGTAAATAAATAGCAATATCCGAAAGTTGGTTCGTATGAAGAAGTGTAAAAATCATAATCGAAATGATAGATGCAATAGCGGTACCAATATGGTAAGAAAAACGATTTATTAATATGTGGCGAAACACAATTTCTTCAAGTATTGGACCCAGAATACCAAATACAAGCAATGTAAATACAAGAGGTACCTCTGCACCCGTTTCAAGGAGCTGCTCTTGGTTCTCTGGTTGACCAGTTGCTAGAAAATACATAACACACTGTTCCACAATTAACGTAAATAAAACTACCATAGGAATACTTACTATTTTCAAAATTGTCTTCTCTTTAAAATAAGTAAAACTTTCAATAATTTCTTTCCTAAAGCAAATGATTCCTACAATAGCAGGTACAGTAAAACCGATGGCACTCAGAACAAATTCTGATTCAACTAAATTGACATTAGCTAAAAGTGATATGCCAAATAGTATGTACAAGCCAATTTGAAATGGTACAAACAGTGTAAAGATTATTAGCATAATGATTTCTTTTTTATTCATTTTTATAAAGTTCACTGTATTGCCCCCATAATTAAATTACCTATAATTTTTGATTTTTCTTTCTGCATAACGCTCTCCTTCTAAATATATTTATATAGGATTCTAAACCGGACGGTTCGGTCCGAATCGAAATCTAATGATACTACAAGTTTCTAGTTTTTTAAACCCTTTTTATAAAGTATTAACAAAATCAAAATGGAAAAAAGCAAATATATTTATATTTCAGTTGCTTTGTTACAATTTAATTCCAGTAATCATTAATGGTTAATCTTTTATAGAATGAAGTGAAAGTGGGAGTAGTTCAAACACTTTAGCTAAACATATTGATAAAAATTATATATAATAATCATATGTCTATACGTTAAAATTAACTATATATTTTTACACCTCTACGATTTTAGATGAAATTAGTTGTATAATATGACTGAATTAAACAATTGGTCATGTTGTTTTGACAGAAAATTCACTTAAGTTATGTAGGTAATACAATTTGATTAACTTCTTTTCAAACTGTATTGTTTGAGGTTTCCATAAGATAGGGATTGATAAGATATTTCTGTTCCAAACTTATTTATACTTACAAAAAAATTAAGAAAATAGAGGGTAAACATTACCTAGAATATTAGGATCGTTTTCATTAGGAGGATTACAAAGCATGACTAAAGTTGATAAGGTTAAAGAAAAAATTATTGAAACATCTTTATATTTATTTAATACTAATGGGATAACTCGCACATCCATCCAGGATATAATGACAGCTACTGAACTACCTAAAGGATCTATTTATCGTAGATTCAAAAGTAAAGAAGAAATTGTCCTTGCTGCCTACGACAAAAGTGGTGAGATTATGTGGAGTCATTTTCATAAAGCAATGGAAAATAAAAAGACAGCAATTGATAAAATCCTTGCAATTTTCCTTGTATATCAAGATGCAGCTAATAATCCTCCTATTGCTGGAGGCTGTCCATTACTTAATAGTGCCATTGAAAGTACTGGAGTATTTACAGAATTACAAAAAGCAGCAGCAAAAGGTTATGATGATACAGTAATGTTAATGGCTTCTCTCATAAAAGAAGGAATAGAGAAACAAGAATTTAAAGAAGATATAGAGGTTATATCACTCGCTTCCTTTCTTGCCTCTTCAATGGAGGGGGCTATTATGGCAAGTCGAGTATCTAACGATAATATACACCATCATTATTTTATTGAACAAATAAAACATCATCTTTTCACTTATTCTAAATAAGTGAGAACTTGCATTGTTTCCATCCAATTTTTATAAAATTAAATTGAATAAATACCCCTTATAAATAGTATCTTCTGTTTATAAGGGGTATTTGAATAGTTTTTAGATGATGTTTCATGTTTCTTATTGAACGGCTTTGTTATCGTTACTACAGAAAAAATGTGAATTAAATGTTAATCGATTTACATGTTTCAAGCGTATCTATATTGAGTTTGTAAATCTACACAATAAGTTTTCATTATATATTAAGTGTAGTAGAAGTTCAGATAGATAAAATTCGGTAGTCGAATTTTTTTGCATAAAGCTGTATAATGCTTGTAACGAAAGGGAAATACAGGAAGGGATTTGTAATGAGTTACTATGGAAAAAGATAAACAACAATTAAGCGTTGAAGTTGCAAGATTATATTATCAATCAGATTATAGTCAGCAAGAAATTGCTAACAAATTAAATATTTCAAGACCAACAATTTCTAGATTGTTAAAGTATGCGAAAGAAAAAGGGTTTGTTCAAATTAGCATCGCTGATCCATTTGCGGATTTAGATAACGTTGGGAATTTACTGAAAGAAAAATACAACTTGTTAGAGGCACATGTTGTATTTTCTCCAGTACCGGAATATGCAACGATTACAGAGTATATAAGTAAATATGCAGCTGAGTATATGGAAAAGACAGTTAAAAACGGTGATATTGTTGGTGTAAGCTGGGGAATGACGATGTATGAAATCGCTAGAAAAATCGTACCGCAACATGTAAAAGGGGTAGAGGTTGTCCAGCTAAAAGGTGGTATTAGTCATTCAAGTGTAAATACATATGCGAATGAAACGATAGCTTTATTTGCAGATGCTTTTCAAACGACGCCAAGAAATCTACCTCTTCCAGTTATATTTGATAATGCAGTGACAAAAGAATTAGTAGAGCAGGATCGACATATTCATCATATTATCGAAATGGGGAAGCAAGCGAATATTGCAATTTTCACTGTAGGAACAGTGCGAGACGAAGCGCTATTATTCCGATTAGGTTATTTCGATAAGGGTGAAACGAGTTTACTCAAAAAACAATCGGTCGGTGACATTTGTTCACGATTCTTTGATGGGGACGGAAATATTAGTAGTGAAGAAATTAATAAGCGGACCATTGGAATTGAGTTAGAAGAACTGAAATTAAAGAAACGTTCTATTTTAGTTGCAGGTGGTAATAGAAAAATCAAAGCAATTGATGGTGCGTTACGTGGCGGGTATGCAAATGTATTAATTATCGATCAGCATACAGCAAAAGAATTGTTACATTATCAAAAAGATTAGAAATAAAAGGCGTTCTCAAGATGTTAATTTTGAGAACGCCTTTTATTTTGTTATGTATGAATGATAGGAGTTTTTTGAACACAAGTTGCCTTTTTAAAAATAATTATGGATATGGAGATACATACTACCATTGTTAACATAAAAATTTTGATTATATATTTGAAATGTTCTTTGTTAGAATGCGCTTTATTTACTACAAGAAAATTCCTTTTAAAAAAGAATGAACAAAATTTCAAAAGTGTATTTACATTTGTTCAACTAAGAGTTAGAATGAAGTTGTTAAAAGATATGAGGAGTGAAGATAATGAACATTGCAAAGTTAATTGACCATACAATTTTAAAAGCTAATACTACTAAAGAAGATGTTATGAAAGTAATTGAAGAAGCAAAGGAATATAAATTCGCTTCTGTTTGTATTAACCCAACATGGGTAAAATTAGCGGCTGATGAACTAGCTGGACATGATGTAGACGTTTGTACTGTAATCGGTTTCCCATTAGGAGCAAGCACTACTGAAACAAAAGCATTTGAAACAAAAGATGCTGTCGCAAAAGGTGCAACTGAAGTTGATATGGTAATCAACGTAGGCGCTTTAAAAGATGGCGACAACGAACTTGTTGAAAAAGATATTTATGAAGTAGTACAAGCAGCAAAAGGAAAAGCTCTTGTAAAAGTAATCATTGAAACTTGCCTATTAACAGATGAAGAAAAAGTACGCGCTTGTGAATTATCAGTAAAAGCTGGTGCTGACTTCGTAAAAACTTCAACTGGATTCTCAACTGGCGGAGCAACTGCTGAAGATATCGCATTAATGCGTAAAACAGTAGGACCAAACGTTGGTGTAAAAGCATCTGGTGGTGTTCGTACACGTGAAGATGCAGAAAAAATGGTAGCTGCTGGAGCTTCTCGCGTTGGAGCAAGTGCTAGTGTTGCAATCGTATTAAATGATGCAAAAGGTGCTACAGATAACTACTAATCATTAATGAAGTCAAAAGCGATAGATACACAAAGTAAAGTGTATCTATTGCTTTAATAATTGAAAAAAATGTAAGCGGATACGAATGGGAGGAGACGGCTTATGAAATACTTAATCGGTGTTTTAGGCCTCGTATTGATTTTAGGTATCGCTTGGCTTGCTAGTAATGATAGAAAAAAAGTCAAATATCGCCCAATCATAACGATGGTTATATTACAATTCATTTTGGGATTTTTATTATTAAATACAAGTGTAGGGAATATATTAATTAGCGGAATAGCAGATGGTTTTGGAGAGTTATTAAAATATGCTGCTGACGGTGTGAATTTTGTATTTGGTGGACTAGTAAATCAAAAAGAGTTTTCGTTCTTTTTAAGTGTATTAACGCCAATCGTATTTATCTCGGCACTAATAGGTATATTACAACACATTAAAGTATTACCTATTATTGTGAAATCTATCGGTTTAGCATTAAGTAAAGTAAATGGAATGGGGAAACTAGAATCATATAATGCTGTTGCTTCTGCGATTTTAGGACAATCTGAAGTATTTATATCAGTTAAGAAACAACTAGGGTTATTGCCAGAGAAAAGAATGTATACATTATGTGCATCTGCAATGTCTACCGTTTCAATGTCTATCGTCGGATCATATATGGTGTTATTAAAACCGCAATATGTTGTAACCGCTTTAGTGCTTAACTTATTTGGTGGTTTTATTATCGCTTCTATCAGTAACCCTTACGAGGTTACTGAGGAAGAAGATATGTTAGAAGTGCAAGAAGAAGAGAAAAAGACTTTCTTTGAAGTATTAGGTGAATACATTATAGACGGATTTAAAGTTGCCATTACAGTAGCAGCTATGTTAGTCGGTTTCGTTGCTCTTATCGCATTCATTAATGCAGTATTTAAAGGTGTAATCGGTATTTCATTCCAAGAAATTCTTGGTTATGCATTTGCACCATTTGCATTTATTATGGGTGTACCTTGGCATGAAGCAGTTAATGCCGGAAATATTATGGCAACAAAATTAGTATCGAATGAATTTGTCGCTATGACAGATTTAGCACAAGGAAACTTTAATTTCTCAGATAGAACGACAGCGATTATATCTGTATTCTTAGTTTCATTTGCAAACTTCTCTTCAATTGGGATTATTGCAGGGGCGGTTAAGAGCTTAAATGAAAAGCAAGGGAATGTAGTGGCAAGATTTGGTTTGAAATTACTATTCGGTGCAACATTAGTAAGTTTCTTATCAGCAACAATCGTTGGCTTATTATTTTAATAGATTCGTATAATATAAAAAGGAATGGTGATTGTAATGAGAATGGTAGATATTATTGCAAAAAAACGTGACGGCAAAGAATTAACGACTGAAGAAATCAAATTCTTTATTAATGGATATACAGACGGAAGTATTCCTGATTATCAAGTGAGTGCACTTGCAATGGCAATCTTCTTTAAAGATATGACAGATCGCGAACGTGCAGATTTAACGATGGCGATGGTTGAGTCTGGTGAAACGATCGACTTATCAGCAATTGAAGGAATTAAAGTAGATAAACATTCAACTGGCGGTGTTGGTGATACTACAACATTAGTATTAGGACCATTAGTTGCTGCTTTAGATGTACCAGTAGCAAAAATGTCTGGTCGTGGTTTAGGACATACAGGCGGAACAATTGATAAATTAGAAGCGGTAGAAGGATTCCACGTTGAAATTACAAAAGAACAATTTATTGATATTGTAAACCGTGACAAAGTAGCTGTTATTGGACAAACAGGAAACTTAACACCTGCAGATAAAAAGATTTATGCATTGCGCGACGTAACAGGAACTGTTAACTCAATTCCTTTAATCGCAAGTTCAATTATGAGTAAAAAAATTGCAGCTGGTGCTGACGCAATCGTACTTGATGTAAAAACAGGTGCTGGTGCATTTATGAAAACAGAAGAAGATGCAAAAGAATTAGCACATGCAATGGTACGTATCGGAAATAATGTAGGACGTCAAACTATGGCTGTTATTTCGGACATGTCACAACCGCTTGGTTTTGCGATTGGTAACGCTCTAGAAGTAAAAGAAGCGATTGATACGTTAAAAGGTGAAGGTCCAGAAGATTTAACAGAATTAGTACTTGTATTAGGTAGCCAAATGGTCGTACTTGCGAAAAAAGCAAATACGTTAGAAGAAGCTCGTGAAATGCTAATTGAAGTGATGAAAAACAGAAAAGCAACTGAGAAATTTAAAGAGTTCTTAAGCAATCAAGGCGGAGATAGCTCAATTGTAGACAATCCAGAAAAAATGCCACAAGCTAAGTATGTAATTGATGTACCTGCAAAAACTTCAGGTGTTATTTCTAACATTGTTGCAGATGAGATTGGTATTGCAGCTATGTTACTTGGTGCAGGTCGTGCAACGAAGGAAGATGAAATCGATTTAGCAGTAGGATTAATGTTACGCAAATCGTGAAAATGTAGAAGATGTAAAAGCAAAAATTTATGAGAACATCTCTATCGCTGAAACAGCAATGGCTCCTAAATTAGTTCATACAGTTATTACTGACTAATCATCATTTCATTTACTTTGAGGGGGAAATAATATGGATAAGACAAAATATATTGAAGAAGCAAACAAGATGTTATCGAAAGCGTATATTCCGTATTCTAAATTTCCTGTTGGCGCAGCGTTAGTTACGAAAGAAGGGAAAATCTATACTGGTTGTAATATAGAAAATGCTTCTTACGGTTTATGTAACTGTGCAGAAAGAACAGCAATATTTAAAGCAGTATCAGAAGGTGAGCGCGATTTTAGTTACTTAGTTATTACAGGAGAAACTGATGGACCGATTTCACCATGTGGTGCGTGTAGACAAGTAATTGCTGAATTCTGTGATCCGAAAATGCCTGTATTATTAACGAATGTAAAAGGTGATGAAAAAGAAGTGACTGTTGAGCAATTACTTCCAGGTGCTTTCTCAATAGAAGATTTAAAATAAATTGAAAAGCCATTCTACAATTATTATTTGTGGAATGGCTTTTTTATTTTCAAAAATTGAATGTAATATTTTGTTCATACTCCGTTCATAAACTTCGCTTAAAATAATTGCAGCGAATATAGAAAGTTTACAACAGGAGGAATAGAATGAAGAAATTATATAATGCGGCATTTATTTACTTAATTATTGGTTTATTATCAGGTGTATTTGCAAGAGAGTATACGAAAGCACAAGGAATTAAAGGATCCACAATGTTGCAATTAGTGCATACACATGTATTAGTGCTCGGTTTTGTATTCTTTTTAATTGCTTTAGCTTTATGTAAAGTGTTTCATGTACAAGAAACAAAGAGCTTTTGTGCATGGTTTGTTGTTTATAATGTAGGAGTAATCTTTACTATTGCTACAATGCTATGGAGAGGTCTTTTACAAGTAAATGGAACTGACTTTTACGGTTTAAGCCATATGGCTGGATTAGGTCATGTTATTATAAGTATCGGGCTCGTTTGGTTTATGATTTTGCTCAAAAAGTCTTTTAAATAGATAGGAGTGGGAAGAGTATGATAGCACTTTTATCAAGTATTTTAGCGGTTTGTATGGCTGTTGGTGTCATGTTTCTGCGCTTTAAAGCAGCGAAAAAACCGGTAACGAAAAAGAAAATTATATTGCCGCCAATTTTTATGAGTACTGGAGCAATGATGTACTTTTTACCGGAATTCCGATTAACGTCGTTAGAAATAATAGAAGCAATTATTGCAGGGCTTATTTTCTCTGTATTTCTTATAAAAACAACGAAGTTTGAAATAAGAGACGAACAAATATATATGAAACCGTCAAAAGCATTTATATTTATTTTAGTCGGATTATTAGCTGTACGAGTAGCGTTGAAATCATATTTAAGTCAATCGATTGATTTAGCGGAGTTAAGTGGAATGTTTTTCTTACTTGCATTTGCGATGATTGTGTCGTGGAGAATTGCGATGTATCGCTCGTTTACTAAATTAAAAAAGACAATAAAAAGAGCTGGAATTTCTATATAGGAAATCCAGCTCTTTTTATGTTTTATTGAAATTCTTTAGCTCGGAACTCATTTGCTTAATTTTAAACGTATTTGAGCATCTTGTAATGCAACTGGTGTAACGTTAAGACCATTAGGATCAACAATTTTTGTATTTAATAAAATGGAATCTAGGCTTCCACGAAATGTTTCTGTATAGTTTTGACGCAACATTTGTTGTTCTTGTTTTTCATCAACTGTTAATCCAGACGTTCTTTCTTTTTTTGATAATTCATTAATACGGAATAAAATGTTTTGCATTTTGTTCACCTCTTATTTAAATTCAGATTAGTAACTTACTAATTTATAGTTATTGTAACTTGTTTAGTTGTCTGTGTCAATACTATCTAAAATTTAGTTAAAAATTGACGAAAAATTATAACAATAATGGAATGAAGTGTATTGAATAATTAGTTTCACAATTATACATAAAACGCTAGGGGGATTATTATGAAATCAACATTTTTTGCTCAAAATAGAGAACGATTAGCAAACACATTACCAGAGGGATCTATTACGATTTTATTTGCGGGGCAAGCACCGCATATGTCAGCTGATGCACATTATAAATTTGTACCGAATCGTAATTTTTACTACTTAACGGGAATCGATGAACCAAATGTTATTTTTATGCTGAAAAAGGTTGGGAATAGTGTAGAAGAGACACTTTTCATTGAAAAGTCAGATCCAGTAATGGAAAAATGGGTTGGGAAAACAGTTTCTAGCGAAGAAGCAGAGGGAATTTCAGGTATAAAGAAAGTTGTATATTTAGATAGCTTTGAAAAGACAATGTCAAATATACTCTTTACAGAAAATGCGAAGCATTTATATTTAGATATAGAAAGTCGTGAGTGGAATGGTACGGAGACAAAAACATTAGCATTTGCTAAACATGTAAGAGAAAAATACCCACACGTAACAATTGGTAATGTATATCCGAACATTTGTGAATTACGAGTATTTAAAACAGAAGAAGAAATTGAAATTATTAAAGAAGCGATTGCTATAACGAAAGACGGTATTTACAACGTACTTAAGCATGCAAAAGCAGGCATGATGGAGTATGAATTAGAAGCACAATTTGATTTTACACTGAAATCATCTGGCATTAAGCACCATGCGTTCAATACAATTTTGGCGAGTGGGAAAAATGCTACAGTTCTTCATTATGAAGATAATGATGCACAAATTCAAAATGGTGACTTAGTATTACTAGATTTAGGTGCTCAAAAAGACTACTACAACGCTGATATTAGTTATACATTCCCGGCAAATGGAACATTCTCTAGTCGTCAAAAACAAATTTATAATATTGTATTAAAGGCATTAAAAGAAACAACAGCGCTTATTAAGCCAGGATTAAAGTTCGCTGCATTAAATGAGCATACAAAAAAGGTACTGGCAGAAGAGTGTAAAGCAATTGGTTTAATTCAAGAAGATGAAGAGTTATCAAAATACTATTATCATGGTGTCAGCCATTTCCTTGGTTTAGATACACATGATGTAGGAACATATAAAGATAGAGTGTTAGAAGAAGGTATGGTTATAACAATTGAACCGGGTCTTTATATTGAAGAAGAATCAATTGGAATTCGTATTGAAGATGACATTCTTGTAACGAAAGACGGGTATGAAAACTTGTCAAAAGATATCATTAGAGAAGTTGAAGAAATTGAAGAATTTATGAGTATAAATAATGAACATGTAAAAGGAAACCAAGCTGTAGTTAAATAATAAAAAGTCATCACTAATTTATTTGAACTTTATCTCGAATCGTGGACAATTAAAAAATCCATGATTCGGGATAGGGTTCTTTTCTTCGAAATACTAATCTTTAATTATTAATCCTAATAAAGTTGCAAACTGAACAGCTTGATATGTTGATACTTTACATCCTCTTAAATCGTTCACTGAAACTGTAAGCGTATCAAAGCTAGAAGAACTAATATCTATCCCCTTCAGTGATGTCTGATCAAAATTAGCTTCATCAAGACTACATAATTGGAATTCAACTTTTTTTAGTTTACAGTCAAAAAAATCTGCATTATTTAATGAAGTTTCATTGAAGATGATTTTTTCTAGTTTAGAATTTCCAAATGCCGCTAAATTCAAAATTGAATTCTCAAATTTAACATTTCCTAAGCTAGATTCTGTGAAATTTACTCCGATTAATTTACTGTTTTTAAATTCGACTCTGTGAACAGAAGAATTGCTTAAATTAACATTTGATAAATCACAGTTTTCAAAACAAACATCTGTAATATCAATATTGCTAAAGTCTGTATTAGTAAACTTACAGTTTTTTATCACCGCATCATATAATCGTACTCTATCTACAGATTCATTTTCGAAAGTGGAGTCTATAATTTCACACACTTCCAATGTTGGATCTTCTTCATAAAAAATATCTTGAAAATTCTTTGAAGATAATTCTGGTGAAATTTTTGGTCTATCAATTTTCATCGTATATCAATCCTCTTCTATTTGATATATTTGTGTAATTTGAGTCTATTGTCTGTGAAGAACATTAGTTCTTATTATACAAAAATCTAAGTTCTTTTGTGAAGAGCATTTTAGCTACATTTTTCTTATTTAATAATAGAAGTGTTATTGTTTCTTAAGAAATAACGTCAAAACAAATACGAGAACGGCTAATATAGTCGCTACAAGGAAAGCATTTTGTATTTCTAAAATATTCGCCTCTTGTAATGTCTCCACTTTTAGTAATCTTCCAATTAGCTTACGTAAGATCTAATGACATCTCCTTATTTTCTTGAAAATCAACTTCTATAATGATTTTGAAAAAGAAAAAGGAGGGATTTTCCATGAAGCGATTTGTATTAAAAGCTGTTACGGTCTCTGTAATATTTTTAATTGCTGCATGTTCTTTGGCCACAAATACAACAAATGATCATAAAAATATGAAAGATAAAAAAACAATACAGACTGAAACAGCTACAAAACCATTGAAGGTTGAAAAAGGACCAGAAGTTACTTTAATAGCGAAAGAAGAAAAGCAAAAGTTAAGTAACGGTGTTATTGTTCCAGTCTGGACATTTAATGGATCATCTCCTGGTCCAGAAATTCGGGTGAAAAAAGGTGAAAAGGTGAAAGTGACATTAAAAAATGAATTATCTGCACCAGTATCTATTCATTGGCATGGATATCCTGTACCAAATAACATGGATGGAATTCCAGGCGTGACACAAGATGCAGTTGAACCAGGAAAAAGTTTCACTTACGAATTTGAAGCGAACGTACCAGGAACGTACTGGTATCACTCGCATCAAGATTCTGTAAATCAATTAGATAGAGGTTTGTATGGAGCGCTCATTGTAGAAGATACAAAGGAAAAATATGATAAAGATTACACATTAATGTTGGATGAATGGGTTACAGATAAAGAAGAAATGAATAAGCAGTTAAAAGAAATGACAAAAGGGCAAATAGGTAATAAATCTAAAGGTAATGAAAATGAGGAAAAGAATGATGATAAGAACGGCATGGATCATTCTGGTATGGACATGGGCAGTGATCAAAAAGACTCTGGCAATATGGCAGGAATGGACCATGGAAATATGAAGATGGAAGGTCATGATATGAGTATGTATGATTTATTCACAATCAATGGAAAAAGCGGTGATTTAGTAGTGCCATTGAAAGTGAATAAGGGAGATAAAGTTCGTTTTCGACTCGTTAATGCTGGTTATCTATCACATGATATACATGTTCACGGTCATGATATAAAAGTAATTGCGACAGATGGTCAACCAATAAACGATCCAAAAGTTATAAAGGATAAAGTAATTTCAATCGCACCGGGCGAACGTTATGATATTGAATTTACTGCTAATAAAACTGGGAAATGGTATGTTGAAGACCATTCGAAAAATAAAGGTGCAAAAGGAATGAAAGCTGTTATTGAATATGATGGCAGTAAAGAGATGAAAGATAAAGCAGACGAAAAAGAAAAATTACCGAAAGTAGATATAATGAAATATAGTACTAAAAAATTAGGTAGTTTCACGTTAAATCAAGAGTATACTGCCACATATAATATGGACTTAAATACGCAAATGAATGGAAATGAAATGGTATATACAATTAACGGAAAGGTATTTCCGGATATTGACCCAATTCAAGTAAAAAAGGGTGATTTAGTAAAAGTGAAGTTGGTAAATCGTTCTAAAATGGATGATCACCCAATGCATTTACACGGGCACTTCTTTCAGGTGTTGAGTAAAGATGGAAAACCGATAGAAGGTTCTCCAATTGTAAAAGATACATTGAACTTAAAACCAGGAGAAGAATATGAAGTAGCCTTTGTAGCAGACAATCCCGGTGAGTGGATGCTCCACTGTCACGACCTACATCATGCTTCAGCAGGGATGGTAACGGAAGTGAACTATACAGATTATAAATCTGACTATGTTCCAAACCAAAATATTCCTAATAAGCCAGAATAATAGGAAGCAGTTATCCTATGGATAGCTGCTTATTCATTTTTGTTGCAAGTACTAATGTATATGTTGATTATGCCCCGGTGAAGGTGCAGGAGTATGATCTGGGAATGTCGCGAATACGGCAACGATAATTACTACACTAATTGAAAGGAATAACAAAAAACGCTGTTGGATAAAAGTAGAAAAGTTCTCCGATAACAATTGAATCACACAGGACATAGTAATCGTTATAGTAAGTAAAAGGCTAATGAACAATATACTATGAGCTTGTTGAGCGTTTAACATTTCTGTAATCATTGCTCCCATCATACTTGCCATTAATCCAGAGAACATTCCTTCTAAAGCAGTATATAGGTGAAAACGTAGACCCACTAAAAAACCGATAAAACCACTAATTAAAATAGCAAGTAAAGTAGAATATAGTAATTCCCCCTTAAAGAGAATGCCTAAGTAAAAACCAATACTTAAACCGATACTCATACTAAAAGACATAATAAATACCATATACTCCATTAGGGTACCCTTACGTTTAGAAATATTGGATGCAATAAGAATTGAGGTACAGCAAAGTGTTAGGGCAGTTAACGTATAAGCAAACATTATGATACCTCCTTGTCCTATCGTTCATTTCATCATATGTGTACTTATGATAATTTATATCTGCATATTATCTGCACAATTTCATAGATGTAAGCAAAGGAACGCTTGATTTTTTAGGGCGTCTTTTTTAATTGTAAGCATGTGAAAGAAATTGTTATATTATGAGTTTCTATTGTGAAGCCATAAAGAATAAGCGTATAATATTATAGGTCTCCCATTTGCGAGACAAACCGCGAATGATAAATAAGATTGTTGTTTTATCATCGCTTCTAAACATATAGACAATGAAAGTAACACTGGAATACAGATAGGGAGTTATAAAATGAAATTAATTATTGCCGAGAAACCAGATCAAGGGTTGGCTCTTGTTTCACAGTTTAAATATCGCCGGAAAGATGGATATTTAGAGGTAGAAGCGAATGAGTTATTTCCAAATGGAGCGTACTGTACATGGGCAATTGGTCATTTGACGCAGTTATGTAATCCAGAGCATTATCACGCAGAGTGGAAAAAATGGTCACTTAATACATTACCGATGATTCCAGAGCGTTTTCAATTTGAAGTAACAAAGTCAAAGTATAAGCAATTTAACGTTGTGAAACAGCTGTTACATAATCCACAGGTAACAGAAATTATTCACGCAGGCGATGCTGGGCGTGAAGGGGAACTAATCGTACGAAATATTATTAATCTTTGTAACGTGCAAAAGCCGATGAAGCGTCTATGGATTTCGTCTTTAACGAAGCAAGCTATTTATCAAGGGTTTAAAAATTTACTTGACGAATCAGATACAATTAATACGTATTACGAAGCATACACAAGATCTTGTGCTGACTGGGTTGTTGGTATGAATGCATCACGTGTGTTTAGTATTTTGCTAAAGAAAAAAGGAATGAATGATGTATTTTCTGCTGGTCGTGTCCAAACACCAACGTTAGCATTGATTGTAAAGCGTGAGAAAGAAATTGAAAACTTTAAGTCAGAGCCTTTCTGGGAAGTGTTTGCAACCTTTAATATAGAAGGAAAGAAATATGACGGGAAATGGGAGAAGGATAATGAATCCCGCTTAAAAGACCCTGATATGGCGAATAAAATTGCGGCATTTTGCCAAGGGAAACCGGCTGTTGTGAAGGAAATGAAAACGGAGCGTAAAGAGTTTCAGCCGCCGCTTTTATTCAACTTATCATCACTGCAAGCAACGGCAAATAAAGCCTTTAAGTTTTCACCGAAAAAGACGCTTGATATAACGCAAGCACTCTATCAAAAAGGGATTGTTTCTTATCCACGTTCAGATTCTAACTATGTTACTCAAGGAGAAGCAGCGACGTTCCCTGATATTTTACAGAAGTTAAGTCAGTTTGATGAATATAAAGGTTTATTACCGGCTCCGGTTGAATCCATTATGAACAATAAGCGTTATGTAAATGAAAAGAAAGTAACAGATCACTACGCGATTATTCCGACAGAGCAAGTTACAAACCCAAGGAGACTATCAGGTGATGAAAAGAAAATATACGATATGATCGTAAGAAGGCTTATTGCAGCTCATTATGAAGTTGCAATCTTTGACTATACAACGATTGTAACGCTTGTAGATGAACGTGCTGAATTCATTTCAAAAGGAAAACAGCAAATTCAAGAAGGTTGGCGTAAAGTTATTTTCCAAGACGATAAAGATGACGAAACCATTCTTCCAATTGTAGCTGAAGGTGAAGAAGGAAAAGTTGTAAAGGTGAAAGTGAAAGAAGGAAAAACACAGCCACCGAAGCGTTATACAGAAGGACAACTTATTACGTTAATGAAAACAGCTGGTAAGTATTTAGAGAATGAAGAGCTAGAGAAGGTATTGAAGAAAACAGAAGGTTTAGGAACAGAAGCGACCCGCGCAGGGATTATTACGATGCTGAAAGACCGTAAATATATAGATGTAAAGAAAAACCAAGTGTATGCGACTGATAAAGGAAAAGTATTAATTACCGCAATTGGTGACAAAATACTAGCTTCACCGGAAATGACTGCGAAATGGGAACAACGTCTTGCGGAAATTGGTGAAGGTACAGCTTCACCAGCAACTTTTATGGAACAGACGAAAAAGCTATCAGCTAAAATTATTGAAGACGCAGTGGAAATGTCTGAGAAGTGGGATTTCACGGGACTACATGTTGAATCGATTGAACGAAAAGGATCGAAATTTACAACGGGTAAAAAGGTTGGTAGCTGTAAAAAATGTGATGGCGATGTAATTGATAAGTCAACGTTTTACGGTTGTTCTAACTATAATACAACGCAATGTGATTTCACCATTTCAAAGAAGATATTAAGTAAAACAATTTCGCAAAAGAATATGACAAAGCTCTTAAAAGGTGAAAAGACTGATTTAATTAAAGGCTTTAAAAAGGGCGAGAAAACGTTTGATGCGAAATTAGAGTGGAAAGATAATAAGATTAATTTTGTATTTGAGAATTAATTTGTTAAAAGAGCATGACATAAAATTGTCATGCTCTTTTGTTTTTCTTTGATATAAAATTTAACGATTAAAAAAATCCTTTAAATAATAATTTTTTATTGTAAAACGATAAATTTTGTATTAAAATCAAAATCATAATAAATGAGTGAGGTGCTTTTGTTAAAAGGTAACAACCTTATTTTAAAATTAGAGGAGGTATAACTATGAACAGTAACAATTTGATTGTTAAAAATATGGATAACCCCCATGAGTTGGAGAAGATGTATAGAAAAGATCCGAAAGCTTTTAAAAAAGCATTCTCACAAGCATGGGACCAAAACCCTGATTCTCAAATTCTAGGTGCTTGGTATGAAAGGTTGTATTTCAAGGAGAAAGTAAATAAAGAAAAAACATCTTTGTTTCAAAAAGGTTTCTTATTCATGGGCCTTTTAGCTATTCTGGCCGGCATAAGCACCAGGATCATTTTCCACTTTGTTGAGCAGGAAGCAATTGCTCCAATAAACTTGGCTTTTGGTGTAATTCCCTTTATTGCTGCTTATTTTGTTTACAATAATAAGCCGAAAAAAAGTATTATTTATTCCCTTATAGCGTTATTCCTAGTTTCCGGGGTGTATCTTAATACGTTGCCAATAAATTATAAAGACAGTACCATACTTGCTTATTTACATCTTCCTATATTTTTATGGGTCTTAGTAGGGCTTGCGTTTACAGGAAATGAATATTCAAAAGGCAGTACAAGATTAGCCTATATTAAATTTAATTTAGAATATTGTCTTCTCTACGGGAGCATGGCAGTGAGCGGAATGATACTAGCGGTATTCACCATGCGTTTATTTAGCTTTGTTGACTTAGATATAGGAGAGTTCTATTTTAGTAATGTTGTTTTATTTGGAGCAGCCGCTCTCGCTATTGTGACTGCATACTTAGTATCAATGGATCTTAAGCTTGCTAAAAATATTACACCATACATATCTAAAATTTTTAGTCCTCTCGTCCTGATCACCTTGCTTATCTATCTTATAACGGTAATTTGGGTCGGGAAAAATCCATTCTTGGATCGCAATTTCCTAATGGCCTTCAACGGAATACTGCTTGGTGTATTGGCTGTTACTATATTTTCTATCGTTGAGAGTGACTCGGACGAGAAAAAGAACATTTCAGATTATATAAATTTTTCCTTAATTGTTTTGGCACTTATTATTGATACTGTTGCATTGTCAGCCATCGTATTTAGACTTTCTTCTTACGGGATTACACCTAATAGACTAGCTGTTTTAGGTGTAAACATACTGATCTGGGCAAATCTAATTTGGATTATGTTTTCCTATATGCGTTTCTTGCAAAATAAATCAGGACCAAAAGCTATCCAAGATGCCGTTACGAAGTATTTGCCAATATACGGACTTTGGGCAGCTTTCGTTATATTTACGTTTCCTATCATTTTTAATTAGAAAGGATCTGTTAATGTAACGAAAAGTTAATTCTCTATAACATATAACATTTTTAGAGCCCATCGATTTATAATGGATATTATTACGTTTGTAGTTTCGGTAATTTCATTTGTATTGATAAATAAGAAGTAAGTGTTGTATGTAATCTTTCCATAATAAAAAACGTCCCAAAATGGGACGTTTTTTATTATGCATATTGCCGTTTTTTCTTAATAAGCAACAAAACTTGTGACACACAAGCTAGTACCGGTAACTCAATCAATGGTCCAATAACGAGTGCAAGTGCGATAAGAGGTTCGTCTGGAAAAGCGGTCACAGCGATAGCGAGTGCAACAGGTGAGTTTCTTGCTAACGTTGTTAAGCTTAGACTTACTGTATCTTTGTAAGATAAATGCATCATGCGCCCGATAAATTGTCCTAGTAAAAAATTAATGATGAAGAACAATAGAACAGGAACGAGTAATAATAAAACAACATTCATATTTTGTAGTAAATATTTACCTTGTGATGCAAACATCGCTACTATTGCTAAACTTAAAAATACAATTTGAGCAGAGCTGAAAAACGGAATGAGTTTATTCTCGAGAGGTTCAGCTTTTTTCATTTTATTCATAATGAACTTTGTAGCGTGTGCAAGTATAAATGGTAAGACGATTACGATAACAATACTTTCTACTAAAACAGAAACCGCTACAGTTTTCATGACACCAGCAAATAAAAATAAATAAATGGGAAGGAGCAGTACTTGCAAAATTAAATTTACAGGTAAAATTGCAGTAGAAAGTGCTACATTACCTTTCGCTATTTCAGTAAAGATTAAGTACCAATCTGTACATGGAGTAACCATTAACATTATAAATCCAACCCAAAGTGCTGGATGATCGGAAAGAAATAGTGCCCCTAACCCCCAAGCGAGTAAAGGTGTCCATAAGAAGTTAATAGTAAGACTTGTTCCAGCAAATTTTAAATTGCGAAATCCGTTTTTTATTTCTTTTAATGGGATGCTGAGGAATAATCCATATAGCATGAAGAATAAGAAGGGGACAATAAATTTGTCTGAATACGTATGTATCATATTAAATTGTCCGAGTACGATGCCGCATGTAACAGCAAAAAGAATAATAAAAGTTTGAATCTTTTCTATAGTGCTCATGAATAAATCCTTTCTATATATGAATTTTCCTCTCTAAGTTTATTATACAAGTAATAAAGATGTATTTGGTGTTCAATTGTATCTCGCTTAATATTTTTAAGTCGAGATTTTATTTTTCATTAAAAGTTACTCGACTAAAGTAAGTGACTATATTACAATCACTTACATAAGGTAATTAAATAACAAAAAGTTGCAATGGCGTAACTTAAGGTATCTATTGGAACTTTTTCTTAGAATAAGAATTTTTATGATGATGAATAATGAATATGAAAAGAAAGATTAGGTGAAGAAAATGGGACTATTTAGCTCATTATTTGGTAAAAAAGAAGAAAATACGACTGTAGAGGGGAATAAAAAAATGTCGAAAGTATTATTTGTAAAAGCAAACGATCGTCCAGCGGAGCAAGCAGTTAGTTCAAAAATGTATGAAACATTTGTAAGTACTTATAAAGAAGCAAATCCAAATACAGAAATTACGGAATTAGATTTATTTGCATTAGATCTTCCTTATTACGGAAATATTGCGATTTCAGGTGGATATAAACGTAGCCAAGGTATGGAGTTAACAGCTGAAGAAGAGAAGGCAGTTGCTACAGTAGATCAATATTTAAATCAATTTTTAGAAGCTGATAAGGTTGTATTTGCATTCCCATTATGGAACTTTACAGTACCAGCACCATTAATCACATATATTTCATACTTATCTCAAGCTGGAAAAACGTTTAAATATACAGCAAATGGCCCAGAAGGTTTAGTTGGTGGTAAGAAAGTAGTTGTGTTAGGTGCTCGTGGTTCAGATTACTCTTCAGAGCAAATGGCTCCTATGGAAATGGCAGTTAATTACGTAACAACTGTACTTGGATTCTGGGGAATTACAAATCCAGAGACAGTTGTAATTGAAGGACACAATCAATATCCAGATCGTTCACAACAAATTGTTGAAGAAGGTCTAGAAAACGTTAAAAAAGTAGCAGCAAAATTTTAATTCATGATAGTAAATGGAAAAACCAACATGGATGACTATGTTGGATTTTTAGTCTATTTTTTATGTTAAAAAATGTATATTTATAAAATAAAAGAAAAGTTCGAAAATAGTATTGCAAAATATTATATAGCAAACTATAATGAATTCAAGAATAGTTGATACTTAAATTAAATATTCAGAAAATTCAATTAGTTAAAATTGGAAAATGAGATAAGGAAACTTGAATGGGGGTTATATTATGGCGAATAAAGTACCGTTTTCGTTCATAGTAGTTATTGGATTAATGTTATTTGCACTATTTTTTGGAGCGGGAAATTTAATTTTTCCAGCGATGCTTGGTCAATCAGCTGGAGAGAATGTATGGATTGCTAACGCTGGATTTTTAGTAACTGGTGTTGGATTACCATTACTAGGTGTACTAGCATTTGGTTTTTCAGGTAAAGATGATTTGCAGTCGTTAGCTAGTCGTGCTCACCCAGTGTTTGGGATTGTGTTTACAACAGTTTTATACTTAGCGATTGGTCCGTTATTTGCAATACCAAGAACAGGAAATGTTTCTTATGAAATTGGTCTTAAGCCGTTTATGCCAGAAGGAGTAGGTTCTACACCTTTAATTCTTTTCACAATTATATTCTTTAGTATCACTTGTTTTTTTTCGCTAAATCCCGCGAAAATTGTCGATATTGTTGGAAAAATCTTAACGCCAATTAAGTTGACTTTCATCGGTATTTTAGTAATCGTTGCTTTTATACATCCGATTGGAGATATGCAAGCACCAGTGGAAGCTTATACATCACATGCATTCTTTAAAGGATTCCAAGAAGGATACTTAACGATGGATACGCTAGCATCATTTGTATTCGGGATTATCATTATCAATGCTATTAAAGAAAAAGGTGCGAAAACGAAAACACAAATTATGGTCGTTTGTGCAAAAGCGACAATTATTGCAGCATCTATTTTAGCAATTATCTATACAGCACTTTCTTATATGGGTGCTTCAAGTGTTGCAAAGCTTGGACATTTAGAGAACGGCGGAGAAGTATTAGCGAAAGTTTCTAACTACTATTTCGGATCATATGGCGGAGTATTATTAGGATTAATGATTACAGTAGCTTGTTTAACAACTAGTGTGGGACTTGTATCAGCATGTTCTTCATTCTTCCATAAGTTATTCCCAAATGTTCCTTACAAAGCAATTGCAATTACGCTATGTGTATTTAGTGCAATTGTTGCAAACGTAGGATTAACACAATTGATCGCAGTTTCTGTTCCAGTATTAACAGCAATTTATCCACTAGCAATCGCATTGATTTTCTTAACATTCTTCCATTCATTATTTAAAGGAAGAGCTGAAGTTTATCAAGTAAGCTTAATCGTAACATTTATCATCAGCTTATTTGATGGATTAAGTGCAGCTGGAGTTAACATTGAAGTAGTAAGCCAAGTGTTCACTAAATTCCTTCCGATGCAGGAAGTAGGATTAGGCTGGATCTTCCCAGCGATTATCGGTGGATTTATCGGATATGGCATTAGCATTTTAAAAGTGAAAAACCAAGTTCAACCAGCAACTAGAGCGGATAAGAAAATAGGTTAAATAAAAAAAAGTTATAGACTTGTTTCTATAGCTTTTTTTGTTACTATTAATAATGAGAAAAAATAAAGTAGTAGGGGAAATAAAATGAAAAAAACAATTGATCATATCGGAATCGCAGTTCGAGATATAGATAGTACGATACGTTTTTATGAAAATGTGTTACTAGGAACTTTAATAGATCGTTACGTAAGTGAAGCTCCTGGTGTGGAAAGCGAAGTAGCCATTCTTGAAGTGGATGGAGATAGAATAGAATTACTTGCACCGACGAATAATACGACATCTCCAATTGCCCGTTTTATTAAACAAAAAGGTAAAGGTGTTCATCACGTTGCGTATCGAGTAGATGATTTAGATGTGGCTTTAGAGGAATTGAAAGAACAAGGAATTCGAACGTTAGAGCATACACTTCGGATTAATAAGCACGGTAGAAGATTAATATATCTTAACCCAGCGGATACAGAAGGAACGATTATCGAGTATTGTGATTATCCGGAAGAGCAATAGAAGAAGGATATTTTTAAAAAGGTGTTACGTTATTACGTAACACCTTTTTATTTATGCATTTCACATTTTCTTCACAAATGATTCACGATAACTTTTCTTCTTTGATAACTTACATAAATATATTTTATGATATAATAACAATCGACTTTAAAAATGTAAGTTGTATCTATAGTGATAGTTACTATTATATTAGAAGTTTAGAGGTGGAAGAGAAATAAGAGTTATACTTTATAGAAGTTTATATTTAATCAGGTTAATATTTCGCCCGAGAATCAAACTTCGGAAGTTAAAGTAATGAAAATAGAGCGATGAGGAAGAAAGAAGTGAAATGAGTGTGAAAGTAATGAGAAGATTAGGGACATGGTTATTACTTGTGTGTGTGCTTATCATATTGATACCGCAAAGTGCATCTGCTCATGCGTACGTTGTGAAATCAAACCCTACTGAAAATGAAACATTGAAGAAAGCACCATCTGTTGTAAAAATCGAATTCGATGAGGACATACAAGTTTCAAGTTTTAATACATTGTACGTGAGAGATACATCAGGTAAAAGGGTTGATTTAAAAGATGCTCATATTGATAAAAAAAATAAAAAGCTATTAGAAGCTGGATTAAAAGACAATCTCAAAAATGGTCTTTACTCTATTCAGTGGAAAGCTATTTCAGCTGATGGACATCCAATTCAAGGAGTTATCCCGTTCCGGGTTGGATTAGCGGAAGCGGAAACAGACGATATACAAGTGGAAGAGATGGGTTACGTCCCACAAATCGATATGATTATGGAACGTGGAATTTTATATACAAGTTTCTCACTATTTATAGGAGTGCTATTCTTTAATCTTATTATGTATAAAGGCAATGCAACCTCGGTTCGATCAAGGAGTAAGAACATAATATGGATCTCTTTATTTGGGATATTGATTAGCTTGTTATTCAATCTACCACTGCAAGCGAAAATAAATGCTGATGTTTCATGGATAGAAGCATTCAATCCTTTACTATTAAAAGAAACATTACAGCTTTCTGTTTTTGGTTATGTATGGATTACTCAAATGGTTCTCATTAGTACGCTTATAATTGTTACGTATTTTGCGGTGAAGCATGAGAAGTTTTCGTCGTTTAAAGTATGGAGTATTCCAATACTATTGTTTATAGGGTTACTTGTTATGAAGGCCTTTAATAGTCACGCATACGGTTTAAAGTTTAAAGACATTGCTGTCGTTATGGATTTTCTACATTTATTAGCAGCTTCATTATGGGTTGGTGGTTTATCATCTATTATTCTTCTTTTACGTAAAGAGGATAACAAGTGGCATATGTATTGGGATATGATTAAGCGTTTTTCACCGTGGGCAACAGGTGCTGTCATCGTGATTTTAATAACAGGCCTCTTTAACAGTACATTTTTTATTCCAACAATCCACTCGTTATTTGATACGAAGTATGGATTGGCTTTATTAACAAAGATACTTTTATTCATTTTCATGGGGATATTGGGAATTATTCATTATATGAAAGGGAGAATGCGAGCGCAGCAAGGATTAGGAGCTACGGTGAAAGTAGAGTTTGTCATTGGAATTATCATTTTCGTAATCGTAGCTTTTATGACAAACGTACAAACACCACCGATGCCTCCTACTGGACCTTTTACAGAGAGTAAGCAATTAGATAATGGATATGAACTTACGCTAAATGTAAGTCCGAATAAGGTAGGACAAAATAAATTCCATATTACACTAAAGGATGAAAAGGGACAGCCTGTTACTGATATGGAACAAATGATATTGACGACTCAATCATTAGATATGAACATGGGAAAAGGTTCATTTAAAGTTTCAGTAGTTTCACCAGGAGAATATGAAGCAGAAGGTATGTATATTAATATGACAGGAAACTGGAATATACATGTTCATGGATTAACAAAATCTCTTGATAGTTTCGATACAGATTTTAAATTTATTGTCGGTGGCAGATAAAAAGAAGCTATGTATGAAAAGGAGCTAATAGAAAATGAAACGTATAAAAAAATTAGGAACAACAATGATCGCAACAATTATTGCAATGGGAATGTTTTCGTTACCTGTTAGTGCGCACGTCACTGTAAAACCAGCAACTTCTGACGTTGGTTCTTGGGAGACATATACGATAAAAGTACCAGTTGGAAAAAATGTAGCAACAACAAAAGTTACACTGAAAATACCGTCTGGAGTAGAGTTCCAGCAGTATGAACCAGTGCCAGGATGGAAAGTTGAGGAGCAAAAAGATACAGCTGGAAAAGTTAAAACTGTAGTATGGGAAGCAACAGGAGAAGGGATTTTACCCGGTCAGTTCCAGCGATTTACTTTCGTCGCTAAAAATCCTGATAAAGAGAAAAAAATAGCTTGGGACGCATATCAACAATATAAAGATGGAGAAATTGTTGAATGGACAGGCGATGAATAAGCTAATGGTAATGGCCTCATGTAAGAAAATTGAACTTACAATAATAGCAATTAGTGGAATGAGGAATGTATAAGCCCCAACTTTACTTGCTTCACCAGCTCCAACAAGTGTGAAGTATGCAAGCCACCCCATTGCAATAACAAAGAATGAAATAAAGAGAAGTACGCTAACAAATGGTATACTCCAAGCGATACTAGACCAGCTTTCAAATTCTGAACCAAATCCAATTAAGCAAAGTCCACCAATAATAAGCTGAAGTGTTACCATCCAAATGGCATTAACACGGTGACCAGTCTTCTTAATAAATACTGTGCCAAGTGCCCAGCCGATAGCGCATCCTAACGCGAGAAGGATTCCAATAATAGAAATATGTCCTGTTAAACTGCTTGAGCTAATAACACCTATACCAATAAATCCGAGAACAAGCCCAAAAATTTTCAAGCCGTACATTGATTCTTCAAGCCATATCCACGAGAAAATACCGAGTAAAACTGGTTGTAGAAATACAATGGCGGAAAATAACCCAGCAGGCATATATTGAAGGCCGACAGTTTGTAACCCGTAAAATATAATGATGTTAAGTAAAGAAGAAATAACGTATAAATGCCACGTTTCTTTTAAATGTAACTCTTTGTATTTCGGTAATGCGAACAGGAGTAAAATGAATCCTCCAATTAAAGTTCGAACGCCTGCAAATAAAACAGGTGGTGTATAATGCAGGGCAAACTTTGATAAAGGCCAATTGATTCCCCACATGAAAACGAGAAAGGTAAGGATTATGGCCGTCTTAGTTCGAGAAAGCTGTGTCACTGAAAGACCTCCTTGTTGTTATTCATTTCACTATGATATGATATCGACTGTAATAAATAAAATGAATCTTTTTTATAAGGAGTATAAGTGATTAGTTATGACCATTACACAACTGCAAGTATTAATAAAAACTGTTGAGTTAGGTAGTTTTACGAAGGCCGCCAGGGTATTAAATATGACGCAGCCAGCTGTTAGTCATGCGATTTCAAGTATTGAGTCAGAGTTAGGCGTTACTATTCTTATACGTGATAAACGAAAAGGGCTCCTCGTTACGGATGTAGGAAACAGGATTCTTGTACATATTAGAGAGATTTTGAACGGTGTAGAGAAGATTGAACAAGAAGTTGCGATGGAGAAAGGACACGAAGTTGGGACGATTCGAATTGGTAGTTTTCCGAGTGCTTCTGCACATTTCTTACCCAAAATGATAAACCTTTTTAAGGAGAAGTATCCGAGCTTAGAAGTAGTTCTTTGTGAAGGAACGATTAAAGAAGTTGAAGATTGGTTAGTATCGAGGGTTATTGATATAGGAATTGTTATTTTGCCTAATAAAGATATGGAGATTGTTCCATTAACGAAGGGGAAAATGGTTGCTATCTTAAGAGAGGATCATCCTCTCTGTAAGAAGGACTCTATTACAATTAGTGATTTAGAGAATGAACCGATCATATTATGTAAGGGCGGATACGAACCACCTATTATTGATATGTTTAAACAAGCAAACGTACCACTTCGGGCTGAGTATGTAATTTCGACAGTTACTACAGCTTTAAATATGATTCAAGAAGGATTAGGCATTGCAATATTAGCTGAATTATCTTTAACGAATTTACCAAAAAATGTGCAAACGAGAGAATTGGAACCACAAGTATGGAGAGAAATTGCTTTAGCTGTTCCTTCATTAAAGGATTCTTCAATCGCTGTGCAGCTATTTATTGAAGAATTTCAATCGCTATTTGCAGAATAAAAAGAGGTGTCTCATATATCATAATGGGACACTTTTTAATTTACTTATAAAAAATTTATGAAAAGGATTGACTTATTTTTTAGTTGTAACTATAATGATTACAACGAGGTGGTGATTACGATGAAAATTAGTAGCCGCTTTTCCATAGCTGTTCATATTTTATCTATTTTGAAAAACAATCCATCTTCACTTTGTACTTCAGACTATATGGCTGAGAGTGTCAATACAAATCCAGTAGTCATTCGTAAAATCATGTCGTACTTGAAACAAGCTGGCTTTGTTTACGTAAATCGTGGACCGGGTGGCGCGGGATTACTAAAGGATTTACATGAAATCACATTGTTAGATGTGTATCATGCAGTGAATGTAGTCGAAGAAGACAAGCTATTTCATATTCACGAGCAACCGAATCCAGATTGTCCAATTGGGGCGAATATTCAAGCGGTGTTAGAAATTATTTTAATTCAAGCACAATCCGCGATGGAAGAAGTTTTGAGAAATATTACGATGGGGCAGTTGTTTGAAACTTTGCAAGAAAAAATGAATGCTTAAATCATATTTATATTTTTTTATCATTAATGTAACTGATTCGATTACAACTGTAAAGGTAAGGTGTAAAAGTTATGACTGTAAAAATGAAAGTATACTCAGATTTTATATGTCCGTTTTGTTTTTTAGCAAAAGGTCCATTAGATGAGGTAGCGAAAGAGAAAGATGTAGAGATTGAATGGATGCCATTTGAATTACGTCCAAGTCCATATGCAAAAATAGATCCATGGAATGAGCCAGAAAAATTAGGTTCATGGGATGCTTTCATTCTTCCGACAGCGAAGAAGTTAGGAATTGATATGCGCTTGCCACGTGTTTCACCACATCCATATACACATTTAGCTTTCGAAGGATGTCAATTTGCGAAAGAACGTGGACTAGGTAATGAGTATCATCACCGCGTATTCACAGCATTTTTCCAAGAAGAGCAAAACATTGAAGATATTGATGTGTTAACAAAATTAGCGGTAGAAGTAGGACTTCCTGAGGCGGAATTTAAAGATGCTTTAGTAACTCGTAAATATAAAGAAAAGCATCAAGAAGCAATTCAACACGCATATGATGAAGCGAATATTATGGCTGTTCCAACTGTCATGATTGGAGATGAAGTCATTCAAGGGCTTGCTAGTAAAGAAACACTAGAAAGGGTCATTGATAAAGAAATTGAAAAGGATAAAACAAATTCATTTGAAGGTATGCAATGTAATACCGATGGATATTGCTAATTCGCTTGTTATGAAATAACAAAATAAATTATAAAACAAACATTTGGAGGAATTAAAATGTCAGCAACTACAACAAACTTAAAAGAAGCAATCGTGAACCGCCGTTCAATTCGTAAAGTAGCAAAAAACGATGTAATTACGAAAGAAAGAATTGAAGAAGTGTTAAAAACAGCTTTACACGCACCAACATCTTTCAATATGCAAAGTGGTCGTATGGTTGTATTAATGGATGGAGAGCATGAAAAGTTTTGGGATATCGTTAAAGAAACACTAAGAGCCCGTGTACCAGCAGAAAACTTTGAAGCGACTGTAGAAAGATTAAAAGGTTTTCATGCAGGTGTAGGAACAGTTCTATTCTTTGAAGATCAAGCAACTGTAGAAAAAATGCAAGAAAATGCACCATTATATAAAGATCAGTTCCCATTCTGGTCTCATCAAGGAAATGCGATGTTACAACATACTGTGTGGATGCTATTATCTGCTGAAGGAATTGGGGCGTCATTACAACATTACAACCCAATCGTAGATGCTGAAGTGAAAGAAACTTGGAACATTCCGGCAGAGTGGAGCTTAGTAGGTCAAATGCCATTTGGTGAACCAAACGAACAACCAGCAGAAAGAACGTTCTTGCCTACTGAAGATGTAGTGAAATTTTATTAAGAAATACAATATGTAACGAGAAGGAAGCTGTGCTTAAAAACAGCTTCCTTTTTTGTAGTGGTGTTAATTTATGCGCATTTAGGGAAGAAATATAAGAAATAATACGGTGAGAAGGGAATTAGAAAAATGAATGATGAGAAAAAATATACAGTGGTAGGTACTGATGTTGAGGAAGTAAAGCGTTTAAATAAAAATTCAGGATTAACGTATAATCAAGTGAAAGAAATGTTAGCAAAGCAAATGCAAAAAAAGAAGTAATTAGATTGAAATCTTTCATTTTTTCATTTAGCATTTTGATTGGAGAGAGTTAAGTAAAAGGTAACTCTCTTTTTTGTATAGCTAAGCATCTTATAGAGTGGAGGAAGCAACATGAAGAAATGGGTAAAGGTAACGCTGTCTATCACTGGAGGCATTGTCTTATTAGCGTGTGCCGGTGGATATTACGTGTATAAAAATTATTTTCCAAAGGAACCTGAGCGTATTGTATATGATAAAGAAAGAGTGCTACAACCGATACATAATCAGCTTAAAGGAATCAATATAGAAAATGTAAAGATAAAAGAAAAAGAAGTCGTAAATGCGACTGTAGATGAGCTTCAAAAAATGATTGATAATGGAAAGTTGTCATATGAAGAATTAACGAGTATTTATCTCTTTAGAATACAAGAACATGATCAAAATGGAATAACATTAAATTCTGTTACAGAGATAAATCCTAATGCGATGGAAGAAGCAAGAAAGTTAGATCAAGAGCGGGATAGAAACAAAAATTCGAATTTATATGGTATTCCTGTCGTTGTAAAAGATAATGTACAGACGGAAAAAGTGATGCCGACTAGTGCAGGAACTTATGTATTAAAAGATTGGATTGCAGATCAAGACGCAACAATTGTGAAGCAGTTGAAAGAAGAAGGAGCATTTGTTTTAGGAAAAGCGAATATGTCTGAGTGGGCGAACTATTTATCTTTTACAATGCCAAGCGGGTATAGCGGGAAGAAAGGACAAAATTTAAACCCGTACGGTCCGATTACATTCGATACTTCAGGATCAAGTTCAGGATCTGCTACAGTAGTTGCAGCAGATTTTGCGCCGCTTGCAATTGGAACAGAAACGACGGGATCGATTGTTGCACCAGCGGCGCAGCAATCAGTAGTTGGGTTACGTCCATCTTTAGGTATGGTAAGTAGAACAGGAATTATTCCATTAGCTGAAACTCTTGATACAGCAGGACCTATAGCAAGAACAGTAAAAGATGCAGCAACGTTATTTAATGCAATGATAGGTTATGACGAAAAAGATGTTATGACAGAAAAAATGAAAGATAAAGAAAGAATTGATTATACAAAGGATTTATCAATAAATGGATTAAAAGGGAAAAAGATAGGGCTTCTTTTTTCTGTAGACCAACAAGATGAAAATAGAAAAGTAGTAGCAGAAAAAATTAGAAAAGACCTTCAAGATGCAGGTGCGATATTAACGGATAATATCCAGTTAAGTACTGAGGGTGTAGATAATTTGCAAACATTAGAATATGAGTTCAAGCATAATGTAAACGACTATCTTTCACAGCAAAAGAATGTACCGGTAAAATCGTTAGAAGAGATTATAGGGTTTAATAAAAAGGATAGTAAAAGACGAATAAAATACGGACAAACATTAATTGAAGGGTCTGAAAAATCTGTTATAACGAAAGAAGAGTTTGAAAACGTAGTGCAAACGAGTCAAGAAAATGCAAGAAAAGAGCTAGATAGGTATTTAGTAGAAAAAGGTTTGGATGCTCTAGTTATGATTAATAACGATGAAGTTCTTCTATCAGCTGTAGCTGGTTATCCGGAATTAGCGGTTCCTGCTGGATATGATAAAAATGGAGAACCAATCGGTGTAGTGCTTGTAGGGAAACAGTTTGGTGAAAAAGAGCTTTTCAATATTGGATATGCGTATGAACAGCAGTCTAAAAATAGAAAATTACCTAGTTTATAAAAGATTATATGAAAAATAACTGGAATCCACCGAAATATGTTGGTGGATTCTAGTTAAACGAATCTAACAATATGAAAAGAAAAAAAGGATTCTTCTCAATTAGTAAGAAAGATTGTCTATAGGAGTTCATAAAATGTAATATATTCAATTTCCATCCATTGAAGGGGGAGGTTAATTCTTAATGAATGAAGTAAAGAGTTTTTTTCGAAGTAGAGGGTTTCAACGGTTTCTCGTTTTAATAATAGTAGCGCTTGTATTATACGCATTAAAAAGTATGATTAATTTAATATTAATTACGTTTATACTGACGTTTTTAATGGATCGATTTCAACGTTTTATTTCAAGAAAATTGAAAGTAAACCGGAAAATTGTTATTGCATGTTTATATATAATACTAGTTTCCTTTATAGGCACAACGTTATATAAATATTTACCTGTGCTGACGATACAAATTTCACAATTAATTTATCAATTTAAACTATTTTTTCAAAATCCACCTGATAATGAAATCGTTAAATATGCACTTTCGACAATTAATGGGATGGAAGTATCAAAATATATAGAACAAGGTGTAGACGTCATATATCAATCAATAGCAAATATAGGGAAGGTAAGTTTACAAATATTATTATCTCTAATTTTAAGCTTATTTTTCTTATTAGAAAAAGAGCGTATTATTACATTTACATCAAAGTTTAAAGATAGTAAGTTAAAAATCTTTTATGAAGAAATTGCATATTTTGGTGAAAGATTTGCAAGATCGTTCGGCAAAGTAATTGAAGCTCAGTTTTTAATTGCCGTTGTAAATTGTATTCTTACTGTTATTGCATTAATCGTTTTAGGATTTCCACAGCTACTTGTATTAGCTGTTATGATTTTCTTACTAGGGTTGATTCCTGTTGCAGGTGTGATTATTTCTTTGTTTCCACTTTGTATCATTGCTTACAACGTAGGCGGAGTTATGTACGTAGTATACATACTCGTATTCATAACAGTAATCCATGCTCTTGAAAGTTATTTTTTAAATCCGAAGTTTATGTCTGCAAAAACAAATTTACCAATATTCTACACATTTATGATTCTTATCTTCTCAGAGCATTTCCTCGGAATATGGGGGCTTATTATCGGGATACCAATCTTTATCTTTTTATTAGATGTACTTGATATAAATAATGAGGATGAGACTAAAAAATAAGAAATGATAGAAAATCACTAAAAAGTCATAGGAGATAATGAAAATAAAAAAGCAATCCAAAATAAATTGGATTGCTTTTTTATTTTCATTAAAGAACCGGAGCCATTGTTTCTTTCAATACTTGAACAGAGTGGTCGAATTTTAATTCTTCATCTTCACTTAATTCAACCTCTAAAATTTCACGAACACCGCCGCGATTTAAAACAGCAGGTACCCCGATATAAACATCTTTTTGACCGTATTGACCTTCTAAGTAAGCTGATACAGTTAATACACTATTTTCGTCGTTTAAAATTGCTTTTGTAACACGTAGAAGTGACATACCGATACCATAATAAGTTGCGCCTTTACGCTCAATAATATGGTAAGCTGCATCACGGACGTTTATGAAAATTTTGTCTAAATCTTCTTGATTATACGTGTTGTCTTTTTCAAGCAATGTTTGTAGTTTTTGGATACCAACGGAAACATGGCTCCAAACTGGAAGTTCAGTATCGCCGTGTTCTCCGATAATATAAGCGTGAATGTTGTGTGGACCAATATTGAAGTACTCACCTAACATATAGCGGAAACGAGCAGAATCAAGCGTTGTACCAGAACCGATTACACGTTCTTTCGGTAAACCAGATTCTTTCCAAGTTACGTAAGTTAAAATATCTACAGGGTTTGTTGCGATTAAGAAGATGCCATCAAATCCGCTATCCATAATACTGCGAACGATTTGTTTAAAGATTTTGGCGTTTTTCTCAACTAAATCTAAACGTGTTTCGCCTGGCTTTTGTGGTAATCCAGCTGTAATAACTACAAGGTCAGCATCTTTACAATCTTCGTAGCTGCCTTTCCATACTCTAGTTGGAGCTGGGGCGAATGGAACAGCATGACTTAAATCCATTGCTTCCCCTTCAGCTTTTGCTTCATTTACATCGACTAAAACAAATTCTTCAGCTACGGCTTGGTTAATCATGCAGTAAGCATAACTACATCCAACTGCTCCTGTTCCTACTAATACAACACGGTTAATACCTTTTTTCATTTCAAAATTCCTCGCAATTTCATTGGTTTTGTTATGTAAGATAATACGTCTTACTTCTATAGAGTCATATCTAGTTTATTACATTTTATAAAAGATATTCAAGTATTTGAAAATGTATCCGTACAAATCTGCGAACAAAACATAGGAATTCAGTGAACCGAATATAATTCAGTAAAATCCTTTGTAAAAGGGGAAATGGTATGGGGAACCCATTAACAATGGAAGAAATGTTTCATATTATTCATGCAGGGCTTGTTAAAAAGAATAACCCAAAACGGATTACGATTGCAGGTGCAGGGATTTCTGGATTAGTTGCAGGTTCTTTATTAAAAGAGGCTGGGCACGAAGTAACGATTATAGAAGCAAATAACAGAATAGGTGGCAGAGTGTATACGATTCGGGAACCATTTAGTGTGGGTTTATATTTTAATGCGGGACCGATGAGAATCCCTGACACCCATAAGTTAACCTTAGCGTATATTCATAAATTTAAACTACCTTTAAACCTTTTTATAAATAAAACTTTTGCAGATATCATTTATACGAATAACATTCAAACGAGATTGAATGTGTTTGAAAATGATCCAAGTGTACTTGAATATCCGGTTTTGGATAAAGAAAGAGGAAAAACGGCAGAAGAGCTAATGATTGAGGTATTAGAACCAATACTAAATTATATTAAGAAGGATCCTGATAAAAACTGGCTTATCGTTGAAAAAAAGTATAAAACGTATTCGCTTGGTTCATTTTTAATGGAGTATTATTCAGATGGTGCAATAGATATGATTGGGGTACTTCTTGATATGGAAGCTTATATGGGAATGTCCTTAATTGAAGTATTACGTGAAATGATTTTCTTTACTTCAACAACGAAATATTATGAAATAACTGGTGGAATGGATAAATTATCGAATGCATTCTTACCACAATTAAGGGAACATATTTTAATGCAGTATAAGGTTGATAAAATTATACAAGAAGATAATAAAGTAATGTTACAAGGAAATCATGAACAAACGTTAGAGCAATTTACAATAACAAGTGATTTTGCTATTATTACCATTCCATTTTCAGCGTTAAGGTTTGTAGAAGTTCAGCCATACTATTTATTCTCTTATTTTAAAAAAAGAGCAATTCGTGAATTAAATTATATTGCTGCAACTAAAATTGCAATAGAGTTTAAAAGTAGATTTTGGGAGAAAGCGGGACAGTGTGGAGGTAAATCTATTACTGATTTACCGATACGTTTTACATACTATCCGAGTTATGGCATTCATACTCCAGGACCAGCTATCGTTATAGCAAGTTATACGTGGGCAGATGAGGCGTTAACATGGGATAGTCTCCCGCAAAGAGATCGTATTCGTTACGCATTAAAAAATTTAGCGGAAATATACGGTGACATCGTCTATAGTGAGTTTGTCACTGGAACATCTTTTAGCTGGAGTAAAAATCCGTATTCTTGCGGTGCATTTACAGCTTTCGAACCAGGCCAAGAGCTCGAGTTATTTCCGTATATTACACCACCATCTGGAAAAGTACACTTTGCAGGAGAGCATACGACATTAACACATGGGTGGATGCAAGGGGCAATTGAGTCTGGAGTTAGAGTTGCATATGAAGTAAATGAACAGTGAATCTCTTATATTTACAAATGGTCATTCTTTTAATAAAATAATAAGTATAAATCGTAATTATTACGCTTTGAATACATTTGAAGTAAAGAAATGGATGGTCGGTTGAATGAATAAAGTGGAGATTCATATATTAGGTGGTTTTTTAGGTAGTGGAAAATCAACATTATTACAAAATTTATTGTTAGCAGAGAAAAAGAAGAATAGAAAAGTTGCAGTATTAATGAATGAAATTGGTGAATACTCAGTAGATACAGATATTATTGGAAAAGAGAATGTTTTAAGAGAACTTCTTAAAGGATGTATTTGTTGTACGTTAAAAGAAGAGCTTGAAATACAATTACATTCGTTATACCAACAAGAAAGACCAGATGTAATTTATATAGAAACGACAGGTGTTGCGCATCCAATTGAAGTGTTAGACGCGTGTGTCTCGCCAATTTTAGCTCCTTTTCTGGAAGTGAAATCAATTGTAGTCGTTTTAGATGCAGTAAGGTGGTTAAACCGAAGTATATTAAGTGCAAATGTACAACAGCTATTGCATGAGCAACTGAAATTTGGTAGTCACATTCTTGTTAATAAAGCAGATTTACTAACAGATGAAGATAAGAACACAGTATTTGAAGAAGTAAAGGCAATAAATGATCATGCGAAAATGTATGAGACAAAGTATTGTAATATATCTTTAAAAGATATAGAAGAAGCAGAATTTCCAAATGATGAGGAACATGAGACACTACATGTCAAACAGCATTTACATATACAAACGATGACATATCAATTTACGAAACCGATTGATCAAGACAAATTATATGAATGGCTTTCGAATTTACCAGATAGTATTTATCGAGTGAAAGGTTTTGTGAAATTCCGTGGAGATAAATACCCTCACCTATTCCAATATTCGTTCGGAGTACCAACTTTATTAGAACAAGACTTCGGTTTCCCGACAAACTTAGTAGTAATAGGAGAAGGACTAGATAAGAAACAATTGGCTGAAGGGTTAGAGAAAGTAGAACTTAACTCTAATTAAGGGGAAAAGACTAACTTAAAAATGAAGTGCACCCCAATTGTTAGACACATAACTAACAATTGGAGGTGCATTTTTTATGGCTAAATTTTCTTCAAAAGATAAAATAAAAG
>NZ_JAKUGE010000023.1:0-90131 GCF_022663795.1 Bacillus cereus group sp. BfR-BA-01349 | reverse complement strand
TGCTTTTATTTTATCTTTTGAAGAAAATTTAGCCATAAAAAATGCACCTCCAATTGTTAGTTATGTGTCTAACAATTGGGGTGCACTTCAGAAAATCTAAATGGACTTTTTCACTCATATAATCCTATCTATAGTTAAACGAATAAGATTAAATAAATTTAATTTTTCTTATTTTATCTAATAAACTGTTTAGGCATTTCTTTAACGTGCTTATCGTCATCACGCCAATCATAGGTTTCTTTCTGTGAAACATCTAAAGTTTGATCTCCAATTCTAACAATATTCTTATTTACCCATTCAATATATGGATCTGTATCTGGATAGTTCCAATATATATTTTTCTCTGAATCTGTATCAAGGTTAACTAATTCACCCCTAACAGCATCCGCACTTAATGATCCTGCATTATGAAAATAAGTCTTGATGAGATATTTTCCATCTGGAGATTTCACTGTTCGAATGAATTCCCCTTTTGGAACACCTTGCAAACTAAAAAGTTTCCAATATCCAAATCCAATTATAATTACTAACATAGTAAGTATAGTTAGTAATACTTTTCTTTTTGTTTTTTTTATTTCACCTTTTGTATTTATAATACTCATTCAACTCCATTCCACAGAACACATACCATATTATACCATTAAATAAATGGTATAATATATCAAAAATAAAAATCCTCCCGTAATAGTATTATAAAAAGAGCATGTGATGGTCTCCCTATTTATAAAGTGAAACTTTAATCAGCCCTCACCAATCTGGCTGCCCGTTAATGCGGGATAATCATGAAAATTCCCCTTTAAGAAAAAAATAAAAAATCAGACAGTATACTTGAATTGCTCTTCGCAAGAGAATATACTAATAAAGCAGGCTATGACGTTCCTTCCTTCTAACTTCTTTGGCCAAATAGGGATGTTACTTTCCTGCTAAACACATAGGCTATGACAATTCTTCCTTCTTTGTAGAAATTTCAAATTGTTTTAGAGTTGTCAATTCCCTATGAAAAATAATTAGACTATAAAACCTCTTTCTTCTTTGGGATTGCATAAACTTTAGTTTATCAACCATTGATGTAGAGGTTTTCTTTTCTTAATTAACAAATTACCACTTAACAACTAAATGTTATATCCCTAATTTTCCACTAAAAAATAGCTATGTACCCTCTGTACATTTTCTACAATTAGTGTGTTTATACATATAAAAATAAAAATCTACCACTGAAAGGAGGACAGTCAGACTATTCCCCTCTTTTATAAGGCGTGAATAGCTGGCGTTCTCATGAAAAATTCTATTTACATAAGAAGAAGTTTGAAAGTAATTATAAAAAGAGAAGAAAATAAACTACCGAACATTTATTTAGCCACTGTTTTAAAAAACTTGGAAAATTTAGGATTTACTTTTTCCGAGCCTTTAATAGAAGAGTTGCAAACACTTTCGGTTGATGCATTCACATCGTTTTACAAAGAGTTGGTAAAACATTTAAAAGAAATGGTTGGAGCACATATTCAGTTTACTCCTATGTATCCAAACTTTCCGCAACAAATGATGGATTTAAGTGACGCTGATTTATACATTAATGCCATTATTCATTATGTGACGTTGCGCCTACCTGTATCAAAAGTAGAAGAACGACTCCCTCTTTTAGATAGAGTTGATTTGAAAGTTATTGACTTAGGAAGTGAAGAAGATTTCAATCAAATGATTTCTCAATTGATTAGTGCAAACAGCTCTATTTCCTCAACTGATAAGACGGATGTAGAATGGGCTATTACACACACTGAAGATGTTTCCTGTTTTCTACCTAATGTAATTCCTCATAAGGAAAATATGTCTTTTATAATTGGGGTTTTATTAATAAACAGAAAAATATCAGCCGATGCTGCTGCAAAGTATTTTAAAACAGCAACTGATGTTCTTCGCCTTGCAGTTGCTTTATCTGAAGGGGATGTGAGTTTAGCATCCTCCGTCCGATTCAAGAAGTTTAACCGAGCAGAAAGACGCTTCCTTTTAGGATTGTTAGAGCAATGCGGAAACATTACCGAAGATATGCTTCGATACAAAAAACGTTGGATTCGTTTAGGTGAAATTCTTCATCCAGCAGAATATCATACTCGTTTCCCAAAAACTCACCGAGCATTTGAGATTCTTCGCAACAACATTAAAGTTGAAACATTTAATGGAAAAATAGAAGCAGCTTTGTTGAATCGTGATATCATGACAGCAAAAAATCTTTTAAAAACTCGCCCGGGGGAATTTGCCAGACGCTTGGATCATTTAATCCGTTTATGTAGTGATAAGTCAACAGATGTTTTCAATATTCTCGAAGATTTTCTAAGTATAATAGGAAACGTTTCTACTCCTGTATTACTTCAACTCACAGCTCATTTTAAGCATCGAAATGATAAAAATGAATTTCGCACCTTTTTTCCAAAGGGAAATGTAGCAAAAGCTATAGGTATTGAAAATACACTTCCATTTATCTCAGAGGATATTTGTTTAATGATTGTAAAAATGTGTGAAGATACTTTAAAAAATCGCTTCGCAGAACTTCCAAGTCTCGGAAAAGTATTTTTGGATGAACAGTTAAAAAATCACTTAGTTCCCTTCTCTCAACGTTCAGCCAGCAAATCGCTTCGCACATTATCTCGAGGAAGTAAAGTAGATTTGCCAGAAGGAGATACGATTCGTTTTTTCCTATGGTGGAAAGAAGGCTATGTGAATGGACAACATACAGGACGTGTTGACATTGATTTATCTGCTGCAATGTACGACGAAGATTGGCAATACAAAGAACATGTATCCTTCACGAACTTACGTTCAAAAAATTTCAAAGCCTACCATAGCGGAGATATTACTTCTGCACCAAAGGGGGCATCTGAATTCATTGATTTCGATATTCCGTCTGTGCTGAAATATGGTGCACGCTATGTAGTCATGACTTTGCTTTCTTACACAGACCAACCGTATAAAGATTTACCAGAATGCTTTACTGGTTGGATGGTTCGTCAATATCCTGGTTCAGGTGAAATATTTGAACCTTCTACTGTTCAAGATAAAGTGGATATTACTGCCGACACCCAAATCTCTATTCCAGTTATTTTAGACTTAAAGGAACGAAAATTGATTTGGACAGATTTGTCTCTTACAAGAGATCTAACTTATGATAATACCATCGAGGCTAATCAAAAAGGTATGATACTAGTTGGAAAGGCTTTAACTAATTTAGTTAAACCGAATTTATATGACTTGTTCCGATTACATATTGAAGCTAGAGGTGAACTCGTTCAAGACATCGAAGAAGCAGAAAGCATTTTTTCTTTGGATAAAGGGATTACTCCTTTCGATATTGAAAAAATAATATCTGATTTTATAGCTGACTCAAAAGGCTAACTACATTACAAACATTAATAATGCGTGGAAAATATCGATGTATAATGTCTATGTGAAACAGGACCCGATAGATGCATATCAGGTCCTGTTTTTTATTTAGTAGATACTAAATAGTCCAGTTAATCACTATTCATCTAAATACACTATACTAATAAAGTGAAATTTATTCGAAAGAAGTTCATTAGTTAATATGTATCTAATTAAGAAACAGTCATATACCAGCCCAAACATCTTTTCCATATCGCCCTTCATCTTGCACACGATCCAACCAATTTCTTGCTTCTTGTTCACTGACTTCATGAATTTCTTGATATGCTTGACAAAGGGTATCTTCTACATCCGGAGCCATTTTACTTCCATCACCACATATATAAAGATGAGCTCCATTATCTAATAACGAAATTAAATTGATTCTATCTTGTTTTATTAAATGCTGTACATATGTTTTTGGATGTCCCTCTAGACGAGAAAAAGCTGTGTGTAAAGAGATTAATCCATCTCTTTCATCATTTTCTAGTTCTGTACGATAAAGATAATCTTTTTCAGGATGACGACAACCAAAATATAGATGTGCTTGTCCTAAGTTAATACCTTTTTGCTTTTGAACACGACGCGCTTGCAAGAATCCACGGAATGGTGCAATTCCAGTACCTGGACCAACCATAATAATTGGTGTTTCTGGATCTTTAGGTAATTCAAAGTTTGATTGTGGCGTTCGAATGAAACAGATAATCTCATCTTTATTATGACGCTGAGCTAAGTAATTAGAAGCGACTCCTTCATATGTCCCTTCCCCACTCCATGCAGGCGCATTAACAACACCGACCGTAATGCTCAGACGATTCTGTGCAACGAGTGGAGAGCTTGAAATAGAATAGTAACGCGGTTTGAGCGCAGGAAGAAGTTCTAAAAAGCGTTCAAATCGGATTTCACAAGCCTCATACTTTTCAAGAAGGTCCAACATTGAAATCCGTTTCTTTAATATTTGTTCATGGTAAACTCCTTCTTCTAATAATGCTTCCAATTCTTTTTTATGAGGAGGACATGCTGTGAATGTTACCATTTCTCGTATTTGTGCACGAGTGGCTGCTTCTTGAACTTCGACACTATAACTAAGAAGGTCCAATAAACTAACAGGACTGTCTAAAGGTATGTGATTTATACTTCGTCCACTTGCACTCAGTATAACTTGATCCTTCCCATTTAATCCAAAACGTTTTAAAATTCGGTTGATATTTTTCTCGCTATTAACTGGCAGCACTCCAAGGTGGTCTCCTTCTTTATATGTAGCGCCTTCTGGCAAGGATACCTCGATATGTCGTGTACTTCTATCACTACTGGATGATTGGAGTTCACGATTTTCTAGTATAGATGCATAAACTGCTTCATATGTTCGTGCAAGAGGAGATCCTCCAAGACGACTGACAAATTGCAAACTCAAAGTACTGCGCTCTTTTTCCATATTTTTGTTGAGCTCCAATCCAAATGCCTTCATTGCATCAGACCACATACTTTGTTTCCATTGCTCGAGCTGTTCCTCGAAATCACCACTTGCATCTGCTTCTCCGCGTTTAGAAAATCTTGTTGCTCCTTTTTGAGCCATCTGCTCATCAATGTATCTTGGAATCCGTTGATAGGTACTAGCCCAATTATGATCTCCACAACCAAAAACTGCGTATTGAACCCCTTTTAGCTCATCCGGTTTTAGTTCCTCCAACCATTGCACAAACTGCCCTGCATTACTTGGCGGTTTTCCATTATAAGAAGAAGTCACAATAAGTACCGCTCCTTCTTTTGGCAAACTTCCAATTCGATCGTTAAGAGCTACCACTTCCGTTTGAACTCCTTCTAAACTAGCTGTATCCGCTAATTCTCTTGCAATACCTTCTGCTACACCTGTATCCGAGCCGTACAGAACAAGAAGTGAAAGATTATCGGCCCCAATAATAGAAGGTGTCTTCTGAACGTGCTGCTTAATTTCATCGTTTTTCAGCTTGTCCTCTGTAGGTGCAAGAACAGTAGGATGGCTAATAGTTTGTTTTCGGGGTAGAATCCTAATCTTAAAATCGCCGGGCTTTAGCGTTAATGTTTGTTTTACTTCCAGCTGATAGTTTTGATAATCGATTAATTCAAAATGTTGAAGAAGCATTCCCATTACAAGAGTGGCTTCATGAAGTGCAAATTGCATACCGATACATGCTCTCTGGCCATTTCCAAATGGCTTATAAGCATGATTAGGAACCTTATCCAGCTCTTCAAATCGTTCAGGTTGGAATTCTTCCACATTGTCTCCCCATGCATCTTTATCCCTATGTAGCTGTGGAATAAGAACAGAAATACGATCTTCTCCTTTCTTAATTGGGTATTTCCCGCCAATCACTGTATCTTCTTTTGCATAGAGACTGAATGCTGGAGCGGTAGGCCATAGACGCAGTGATTCATTTAAAATCATCCGTATATACTTCAGTTTCATAACTTGTTGGTATGTTGGAGTAGCATCTGTCAAAACACGGTCTACTTCTTCATAGGCTTTTTTCAATTTATCCGGATTCTTTAATAAAAAGTAAATTGCAAAAGATAACAATCCACTTGTTGTCTCATGCCCAGCTATTAAAAAAGTGATAATTTGGAAACGAATGTTTTCATCATCTAATTTTTCACCAGTTTCCGGATCTGGCACATTTAACATACGGGAAAGTAAATCATTTTCTTCCTGATTTCCACTACTTTTACGTTCAGCAATAATATTATCTACTAAAGAAAACATAGATTGGATATCATGCTGAAATTGACGTTTCGTTCTCCACATAAGTTTGTCTTCTATATCCAGCCGCTGCAATTGGTGCATCGCCTCATCTAGAGCACGGGTCATGCTAGTAATAAAAGGATGAGGTGTCTCACGATAAAAGCTATTAAATCGGTAATTAAAACCACATAGACCAATTGTATCTAACGTAAGGCGAGTCATATCCTCTGGAACATCTACGTTTTCATTCGGATTCAGTCTTGCCCATTTTTGAACGAGTTGTACAGCAATATCGACCATCATGGCATGGTAATCTTTCATTGCCCGTTGGCTAAATGTAGGCATCAAAATATTATGAGCTTTTTTCCAGTTAGGCTCGTGAGTCTCGCTTGTAAATAATCCGTCTCCAGCAAAGGCACGAACTTTTGCTAAAGCACCATCTATACTTTTATCGAACCGTGTTTCGTCACAGACTTCTGCTACCAGTTCATGTCCGGAAACGACAATTATGGCATCACTTAAAGTTTGAATTCGAAAAATGGGACCATACTCTTCCGCCAGCTTAATAAACGATAGAGTCGGTTTATCTTTATCGATTAATGGGAGATTACCCAGCGGTCCATATGTTTTCGGCTGAGGAATGGCAGATACTTTTTTTCCATTTAAAACACCCTTTCAAAAAAGCATGAAATAACATATCCCATTTAATAAAGAGGAAATAGCAACTAATCGCCTGGGATAAAGATATGTAATTGATTACCTTATTTTATCTTTTCCCTAACTATTCATGATTATGATATTACGTATAAGCTTGGCAATTAGATTTATAACTTGTAGAAAAATACTAAATTAAAATGAAGCGAATAAATATAGTTGGAGCCTTTTAATGTTGAGGTTAAAAGATAATCTAAACTTGTAATGTTTATGAGAAATTGCAAATGGATCTCATCTCTTGTATTTGTTTATAAAAACGATTATTTTGATTCATTTTCTTCTAAAACACCCCAAAACAAAGAAGTTGACGCTCTTAAGATTGTAGTATTCGAAAAATCAGTAGTTTAGTTAAAGCAATACGATAAGCAAATATACCGTGTTACTAGTGAAAGAGGACCTGATATGAACATCAGGTCCTCTTTCACTACATAATTATGTCACTGCTTCTTTCAGTTCTTTTCCCATTTTAAATACTGGCGCCTTAGCAGTAAAAAACTTGTAGGAATCATTATCTAAGGTTTTATTCTTCTCTACCGATTTAACTTCTCGACAGCTTCCGCACTTGTATCTACACGTTTAACGAAAAAAACTAGTAGTAGTGCAACAACATTCATGCCAAGCGCTACATAAAATGAATATTGAATTCCAGATAATAAAGCTTTCTGAGGTACTATTGCCTTCGTAGTTTCTGTGAAGGTTGTTGGATCTATATGAGACATTAAACTTTCAGCTTTCGTTTTTGTTACAGAATTCATAATCGTAACAAGAATAGCAGTACCAATCGAACCGGACACTTGTTGAGCTGTATTATTAACAGCTGTACCGTGCGGATTTAAGCGAGTTGGCAATTGATTAAGACCATTTGTCATAAGTGGCATCATAACCATCGCCATCCCAAACATCCGCAGTGTGTAGATAAGAATAATATGTGTGTGACTAGAGTCAATTTGCAGACTTGCCAACATATACGTTGAAACAGCTGTAATGGAAAGCCCCACTATGCCAAGAATCCGAGGACCATATTTATCAAATAGTTTACCTGTAATTGGTGACATAATCCCCATTATTACCGCACCTGGAAGCATCATCAGCCCAGAGCTCAGCGGCGAAATACCACGGACGTTTTGTACATAAGCTGGTGTTAAAATCATACCCGAAAACATGGCCACCGCGTTGACAATTGCAATTACAGACGCAAGTGCAAACATTGGGTACTTGTAAACACGTAAATCCAATAACGGCTCATCCATTTTTAATTGACGAATAATGAAAGCAATTAGGGCAATAGCGCCTATGATTAAGGTTGTTAAGACAATTTTATTCGTCCAGCCATCGGAGCTTGCAGAACTGAATCCATATAACAAACCGCCAAAACCGACAGAAGATAATAGTAATGAGAGATAATCAAGTTTTGCATTTTTGTTTTGTTTCATGACATTCTCAGATTTCCAAATCCCTAACAGTAAGCTAATGATTGCTAACGGTAAAATCATTTCAAAAAGCAAACGCCAGTCATAATACTCTACAATATAACCTGATAGTGTCGGCCCAATTGCTGGAGCTGTAATCATAACTAGTCCAAAAATCCCCATTGCTGTTCCCCTTTTTTCTCTTGGAAAGCTTACTAGCATAATATTCATTAACAAAGGTCCCATAACTGAAGAGCCTGCCGCTTGAACCATCCGACCAGTAAGTAATAAACCAAAGTTAGGTGCTACAGCCGCTAAGGCAGTACCAAGAATAAAAATCACCATAGATGTAATAAATAGGCTCCTATTCGAGAAACGCGTTATTAAAAATGCTGAGGCCGGAATTAATATACCACTTACAAGCATATACCCTGTAGAAAGCCACTGGATCGTTGAATAATCTTGAATGTTTAAATCTTTCATTATTGATGGCAAGGCTACATTTAAAAGGGAGTTATTTAGAAATGAAACAAATGCCCCAATAAAAAGGATTACAAGCATTACATATGGTGGTTTTCTTTTATGTAATGTTTCACTCATATATTTAATTGCCCCTTCATTATAAATTTCATTGATTCGTTTAAATCGTTTACATATTTGCACAAGAAAATATTACCCTTGCAGTATTTTGCCAAACTCTTCGAATGGATATTCTCTTTTTAGCAATTCCACTTGCTCAACATACCATTTTAAAATCTTTTTGTTGATTAAACCTTTATAAAAATGTTTGTTAACGGAATTTAAATTAGGCTGAAATACACAAAATAAGCAACTGAAAATCCCCTTCTAAAATAAAGTGAAGCTTTAAATCAATGGGAATTTTACAGGCAGCGAGAAAAACCAAAAAGACCACGCACCCATTCCTTTAAATACAGGCTTGTAGATCTAGTTATGTAACCATCCATAAAAAGGAATATTACATAGGCTAAGTCTAACATTACATTTTTAAAGTGAGGAGAATAAGCGTATGGACCAATATTGGTATTTGAATTCACAGGGAAATGGGCAACAATATAATAACCAAATTTCATTATATTCACAGTCCGAAATAACTACATCTGAGGTAATGAATGATTTGAAGATTCCTGAGAATTGGAGTTACCGAGTCTATCCAGTTAGTTGGGATTCATCAGCCAATTATACGGGGTTCAATCCCCACCCTCCTCTCTTCTCTTGGGGGCAGCCAATTAATTATGCAGGGATAATGCCCCAAGGTCATCCTGCTAATTGGACTCCATTACCAAGTCATGCAGGTTTTAATTTTCAAAAACCTCCCTTCCCCTGGGCACAACCATTCAATCATACAGGGATGTTCGCACAAGGTCATCTTGCAGCTTTACTATCGCCGCCAGCCAAGCCTTTTCATTTCAATACCAATAACTCGGGTGTTTTTGGAAACCCTTCAGGATGGGGTGGTCCGTGGGCCCCAATGGGATGGGGAAATAACGGAGGTAACGGTCAGCTAGGAATGCTTGGAAACTTACTTACAGCAGGAAAAGGCACCATGAGTGGAATAGGAATGATCAGTAGTCTAATCGGGATGGGGAAGTTCTTCTTTTAGTTAATTAGAACAGGAGAATGTGGCTGTAGCTTTAATCAACCACATTTAAGGACAGTAATCTCCCGCCTAACTTCCTAGCATAGCATTCGCGGAAATTTTAGGTAGATATGTATTGTTACAAGTTACCGTTTTACTTTGAGTGCTCCTTTACTTTCTTATCAAGTGCCTTACTATAAGCATCTTTGTTTTCCTGTGATAACTCATAAATTGCTTTTTTCCAATGCTCTCCGTCTACACCTGATAAAAATTCAGTACCTTTCATTGTAGCTTCTTGAATCTTCTGTTTATCTTCTTTACCAGCATCCTTAATTAACTTCGTTGCTTTTCTTGCCTCTGTTACCCCTTCTTGTATGGATTTGTGAATGTCTTTGTATGTATCAGGTACTTTTATGTGTTCCATATTGTCTAAAATTTTATCTATCTCGTTTGATGTTTTTAAAACAGCTTTTGCTTTTTCTTTGTCCTTTAAGGATTCTCCTAAGTTTAGTAATAGTTCATCCTTCTTAAATTGGAACTCTACCACTTGCTCACATATGTAGTACGGATACTGTTGTTCAGAAATTACTGTTTTCGTTATTGCTTTACTAGTTTGCTCAGTCTTATGAGTAGAATCTTTATCTCCTACCTCGCATCCGACTAACAGCATAAATGGAACTGCTAACGTTACTAGTTTCTTTGCTCTCATTATGTATTCTCCTTGTTGAAATTATTGTAAGTAATTAACATATCAAACTATAACATACATTACATTATGGTTCACTTCCATTACGTTTTAAAATGTAAAATAAGAATACACCCCATAAGCCACAAATAAGATTAATAGAATAGAAATGCCGAGTACCATATATATGATCCATTTTAAATTTGAGTTCATATAATCCTCCCACCTCTAGATAATTCCAGTATATAACAAAAAAGCATTGGATACCCAATGCTTTTTACACTTACGCAAATAAAGAAGTATTCGCATATAAAGCTGGTGAACCACCTGAATGTACGAATAAAATATTGTCTTCCTTATTAAATTTACCTTTTCTAATTAAGTCGATTAATCCCGCTACCGCCTTACCTGTATACACTGGATCAAGTAAAATACCTTCTGTTTTCGCAAGTAACTGAACTGCCTCTACCATTTCCGGCGTTGGTAACGCATAGCCTGGCCCTACATATTCATCAAAGCACGTAACAGCGTCGCGCGGGATAAAGTTTGGAATACCAACGTGTGCTGAAGTTTCATCTACAAGTTTTGCTACTTTCTCTTCTTGCTCAGCTTTTCCTCTACTTACGTTAATCCCGATTACAAGAATATGGCTTTGTGTTCCAGAAAAACCAGTAATTAACCCAGCATGCATACCGCCGCTACCACTTACACAAACAACTGAACTGAAATCAATTCCTTGCTCAAATGATTGCGCCATAATTTCTTGCGCACAAGCAACGTATCCCATAGCGCCCGTAGGGTTTGATCCACCAACTGGAATTACATATGGTGTATTCCCTTTTTCACTTACTTCTTTTGCTACTTTATGCATTTCTTCCATCAGGTCTGCTCCGTTCGGTACAACAATTACATTTTCAGCACCTAATAAGTGATATAAGAAATAGTTTCCGTTAAAGTCTCTCTTCTCTTCTGGCTCAAGCCCTTCCTCTAATACAAGGATACATTTCATTTTTTCTTTTACCGCAGCTGCCAGTGTCAGGCGGCAATGATTTGACTGAATACCACCAGCTGTAATTAACGTATCTGCACCATTTTCCTGTGCATCTGCAACTAAAAATTCTAATTTTCTCGTCTTATTGCCACCAGCTGTTAAACCAAGTAAATCATCTCGTTTAAAATAAATAGTCGGGCCACCAAGTGCTTCAGAAAAGTTGTTTAACTTTTCAATTGGTGTATATGATTCTGTATATTTTTTTCTCGGGAATTTAGCTAAATTCATTGTAACGCTCCTTTTGTACTTCTTTCACAATATATGTAACGTTACTATTATTACACGTAAAAATGGTGAAGTTACCTTTCTCGGTTAAAAATGTATTAAAATTCGGTACATGAAATTTATATCGGCGGTTTTTCAAATATATCAGCGATTCTCAATTTATATCGGCGATTTCTCAAATATATCGACTTACCGACAAAAAGTGACAAAATAAAAAGCGCCCACACATTCAAATGCAGACTCCCTCCAATCACTTATTTACCGAAAAACGAAGTAACTGTGTTAATCCCGGCTCTAAATTCATTTCACCTTTATGGCGTACGTATACGACTTTATCTCCATTAAATTTCGGAGGATTTGCTTTACTATACGTATGCCACTCATTCGTTCCTTCTATAGAATACTCCATATATTCAGTTGCACCGACAATTATATTTTCACTATCATCTGCCGTTACATTTGGTGCCATCTGCGCAATTTTTGAATCACTAATTAATAACTTCTTTATATCCTTATCACGTTTGTAATCGTAAGCTGTCACAATTACATCGTTACCATATGCTTTCACTTGTAACCCTTGTTTAAATGAATAGCCATCTGGAGCAGTTTTCTCTCCTCCATTTGGTCCTGCTGACATCCAGCCTGTTTCAATCCCGCCCGTATTTACAACAGTGAAACCTTTTTCATCTCCACCTTTAATTTTCTTTTTACCAGCCCAGTCAGGTAAGTTTAAATCCCAATGCGTATGACTCGTGAAGAAAACAACTTGCGGATAGTCTTTTAATATATCGTACAATTTATCCACGTTTAAATAATCTTGTAAATATGGTGATTGTCTTGATCCAGATACTGTATCAGGTAAAACGTGATGAGAGAAAATAAAGATTGGTTTATTTTTATCTTTTTGACTATACTCTTCTAAATTTTGTTTTAACCAACCTAATTGCTCATCACTCATATATACTTCGTCCCACATTTTTGAATCGTAGTATTTCATATATTTTTCAGTTCCTAAAAATAAAAGTGGATAGCCATCTAATTCTTTTTTATGATATACCTTTTCTTGTCCACTAAATTGTAAGTAGCGACCAAATAGTGTTTCTTCCGTTACACCATTTGGCCATGTACTTTGAGAGAGTTTCCCAGCCGCTGTCCATTTACCAGCATAAAACTCATGATTCCCCACAGTAGACCATACATTTTCCGGATGCTTATTTTTATTTAACACACGCTTTACATCATCATATTGTGACTGTTGTCCAGTCGGCGTTATATCCCCATTCATAATAAGCGCTCTAGAAAGTGGCGTTACTTTATTCATATCTTTTAATACGTGATCAAAATCTCCTAAATCACCTTGAATGTCACTAATAACATTAAAAGTTGTAGCTGATTTTCGAACTTGCTCTTTCCCTTCCGCATGTGCTGAAAATGTCGGTAATAATGCCGCCATAACTGCTAACGAAGCAACTGTCTTTTTCATACAAATTCTCCCCCTAATAATAGAATGTACAAACTGACATATTCTGCGTTCTCTTAGGTGCTTGTCCAATTCACATTATAGGGGGAGATTGTAAAGATTAATGGAATAAAAAATTAAGTGTTTTTTAAGAGATTTTGTCTTTTTTCACACTCCACAATTAGCAATTCGCGCCAATATAGCTTTCTAGTCTTTTACATTACATAAATGTAAATGAATATGATGAATCTCTTAGTTTAATATGTTGTCTTTTTAATCTCTGTTATATAACCGCCACAAAATATGCTATCTTTTCAAGTTCTCTTTCTTTAATAAACGTTACTCCTCTTTTAATTAGCCTTAAAATTGTAAAGTGGCTTAATAATATGTTTAATATCAATTGTTTCTTTTGTATTCTCAATAATTTCATCCATTGGCTTATATACCATTGGTGCTTCATCTAAAGTACTTTCTGCAACAGATGTAGTCCAAACCTCTGTCATTGTATTTTGAAAATCCTCTAAGTTAAGTACTTCTTTCGCCTTCTTGCGACTCATAATACGCCCTGCTCCATGAGGGCCAGAAAAGTTCCAATCTGGATTTCCTTTACCAAATGCAATGATTGAACCATCTCTCATATTGATTGGAATGATTACTCGTTCATCTTTCTGAGCTGAAATAGCACCTTTTCTTAGAATCATATTGTCCATATCGATGTAGTTATGGATTGTAGTGAATTGATCTGTTACTTTCCAATCCATTTTAGTGACGATTTCATCAATCATTGCTTTACGATTTAACTCCGCATATTTTTGTGCAATTTTCATATCATTCATGTAATCTTTAAATCCTTGTCCTTCTAAATAAGCTAATTCTTTACGAATCACCGGTTTCTTAATTTCACGTAAAGCTTCATGTATTTCTTGTTGTCTGCCTTCTTTCGTTAAACGCTCAATCATTTCTTCTTTAATAGATTTAACGTTTATAAGTTGCTCGTAAGCAAAGTTTTGATAGTACTCTGCTACTTGTTTCCCTAAATTACGCGAACCACTATGAATAACAATGTATACACTTCCTTCATCATCCTCATTCAGTTCGATAAAATGATTGCCCCCGCCAAGTGTACCAATACTTTTTTGAGCACGTTGCAATGTAAACGGGGCTCTTACACTATCAAAATCAATCATTTTTGAAAATCTATGTTCCTTATCTCGAATACGAAAACCACTTGGGACAAATTTACGTATCGTTTCGTCTAAGTAATCGAAGTTGATTTCCTCTTTTTTCTTATTAATTATAACAACCTCCATGCCACAACCAATATCGTACTTACCTCCCAGTTTCCTGAAAGTGTGGACTATACCTTCTCTACAGTCATCGAGATATGCAGTCTCTACTGTAGGCTCACCGTATTAATTATTCCTCTTCAACTCAAAATGGATGAAGAATAATTCTGTACCTTAGTCTGCTAACACGGTACAAGTCTCTGAACCATTCGATTATGTCACCATAACCACTGGCTGCTGATTGCCCTCGCCTTTTATCGTTAGGGTTCCCAGTCAATTGAGTGAGTAGTTTAAAGTCTGAGCCGATTAGTTAACCCCGACTAAATTAGGAACAATCTTATCTTGAATTGTCATTGTTGTCCCAATCGTGCAACCTGCACCCGCATGTGTATCTGGCATAATACGAATCTTGCTATCCTTTACGAATTCTTGGTTACAAAGATCAATAATTTGACCTGCTGCCGTTTCTTCTACATTCGTAGTATATACTTTTGCTTCATTGTATTTTCCTCGTAATTTCAACATCTTCTATTTCCCCTTCCCTTTAGTTTCTACAAAACATTAATTTATACATATTTATAATTATATTTTCCACCACTACAGCTCATTTCCTTTTTTATAAAAAAAGACACAGAGATTCCTCCCCATGTCTACTAATTTCCTACCTTTTCACCGCATGCACATAATGCACTGTCTCAAAAGCTTTCAAATAATCGTTTCGTCCTTCAAAATATAATTTATTTATGTCTTCTGGCGATAAATGTTCATAAATGAGTAAGCCCGCCTTCTCTAACAGTGCTTCCATTTCGGCATAAGAAAAACATGATTTCATCGGTTCTCCGCCTACCGCAGCCATTTTTACCATATTTTCAACTCGATTGGACAGTCCCTTTTCCGTAAACAAGTTTTCATCGGGATAATCGAAAACGATAGAACTTCCTGCCGGAACCACCTCAAATAAACATTCTATTAAACTAGAAAGTTCCTCTTTCGTTAAATAGTACGTTACACCTAATAGACTAAAGAACGTCTTTTTATTTTCAAATCCTTCATTCCGTAACTGCTCATAGAAAAATCCTTTCGTGAAATCCATCGAAACAAAATGAAGGTTATTTGGAACTTCAAGTTCTACTTCTTTTATTCTTTCCTTCTTAAACGCCTGCGTAGAAGGATGATCCACTTCAAATATTTCTATTTTATTCTCTAACTCTCGGTTTCTAAAACTGAACGTATCTAAGCCTGCACCGAGTATGACGTATTGTTTCGCTCCTAATGTAATTTCATGTAGTAATACTCTTTCACAATATGCGGCACGTGCTAAAGGTGTTGGTGATAACTGAACTTGTGTAATCCATTTTAATATTTCTTTTGGATTGTCTTGAAACTGCTCTGCAATGTCTGTATTGAAAAAGTGAATCCCTTGAACCATGTTCGTTTCAATATTGTTACGTTCTTTTTGTGAAATGAAATCTTTAGCTACATAATCATTAAAGATTTTAGGACTATCAAATTCACTATGATACGCCCTTCCGAATGCTGATACTAACGACGTTACACTTGCTTCACCTTGTTTCACGCACATACACTCTCCTTCATTTTCACAACAAAAATAGGGTTCCCCTGGCCAGGAGAACCCTATTATACACCTTATTTTTATATTGGTAAATTATAGCATAAATAAGTTTTTTTGTCAAGTTTTCAGCCTACTAACGCTCCAATAATTTGTGTAATCTCTAGCAGGAAGATTTCGATCTACACCGAACATTCCAGTTCATAACAATACAAATGGAGGGCGTCATGAAAAGATTAGTCATCATTACAGTTGGAAAAACACACAGTGGAAAAACTACATTTGCAAGAGCATTAGAAAAAGAGTTACCCCACTTTTTCGTTATGGATCAAGATAATCAAGCTGAATTTATTAACACGCATTACGAAAAATTACAGCCGGCTAAAGGCCCTAATACATTTAAGCACGGTCTTTCAAAATTCATTGTTGATTATGCGAAAGAACATTCAAATTTACACCTTATTATTAGTAACTCCAATCGCAGTAAAAATGGAAGGTTATATTTACTAAACGAATTATTTCCACAGAATGAATATGTACGCATACTCGTTCATTTTGACATTCCAGATGATGTACTTTACGAAAGAGTGGCTCGAAGCACGCGAAGTACCAATATTTTTAGAGGTGGATATTCTAGTTTCAAAGAAGTATTCGATCGACAATAAACTGAATCACTTCACGATGATGTGGTAGATCCTATAGAAAATGAGGCTGATTATTTGTTTGTTATTCGCAATAATAAAGATATAAGCTTTACTATTGAAGAAATTGTTCATCTAGCTAAAGATTTATCCCCTACTCCAAAATAAGAGATTATAAAAATTACATAATCATAGATTATTATGCAAATACTTCCTCTAGACGGCGCAGATGGTATATAATGATGGAAGAATCTACTTCTATATGCTCATTTTTACACAAAACAGTTCATGCATATGAAAGAAAAGAGGTACAAAAATATGAAAACAAAACAAACAATTGCTGCGTCTACACTAGCTTTAGCAATGATTGCTGGCGCGAACCCTGCTCATGCTGAAGTAAATGATGCTACTCCTCAGCAAAGTACGGGAGATCGATTAGCTGAAATTAAGCAACATAAACAAGAGTTAGATGCGAAATTACAGCAACACAAAGAAAACGTGGATCAAACATTAAATGAACTTAACAAGGTTAAGGAAAATGTTGATACGAAGGTAAATGAACTACATGAACGTAAACAAGTTGCTGATGAAAAAATTAACGAGATTAAACAACATAAACAAGAGTTAGATGCAAAACTGCAGCAAGACAAACAAATCGCAGAAGATAAAATCGCTGAAATTAAAGAGCATAAAAAACAAGTAGAAGATAAAGTTGCTGAAGTAAAAGAACATAAGCAAAATATCGATAACAAAGTGAATGAGATTAAAGAACATAAACAAACTGTCGATGAAAAAGTGAATGAAATGAAGCAACATAAAGAGAACATTGATCAAAAGGTTAATGAACTTAAGGAAGTTAAAAAACAAGTAGATGAAAAATTAGCTGAGTTAAAAAAAGCGAAACAAACTGCTGAGGACAAACTCGCTGAACTAAAAGAAAACAAGCCGAATACCGGTAACACGTTAGAGGAACTTAAGAAAATTAAAGGCAATTTAGACAGTCTTTCCGCTAACTTAGAATTAGCTAAACAAGATGTAAAAAACAAACTAGCTGTTTTACAAGAAGCTAGACAAGATTTAATTAATAAAATTAACGAAATTAAACAATCGAAACAAACTGTTTCAGATGATTTATCAAAGAAAAAACAAGACTTAGATATTAAAATCAACGACTTTAAGCATACTGAGAAAAAAATTGACGACAAATTAGCTGAGTTACATACAACGAAGCAAAATGTTGATAACAAGATTAATGAAGTATCACAGTCTAAACAAACGCAAGCAGATAATGGTACTAAAAACCATAACGCTAAAGAACTTCCTAACGCTGGTAGCGAGCAATCAAACAATATGGCTCTAGGAATGCTATCTGTATTAGGCGGTGTTTTATTACTTACTCGTAATAAAATTAAAACGTTATTCTCTAAATAAGTCCATAAAAAAAGGAAAACCGCACATACATGTACGGTTTTCCTTTTTTTATATTAACTGTCCATCTCGAAGCGTCAATATACGATCACATACATCAAGCATTCTTTCATCATGTGTAATCATAATTGCTGCTTTTTGGCTCTCTTTCACTTCGCGTTTCATCATTTCAACAACTTCACGTGCGCGTTTTGAGTCTAAGCTTGCCGTTGGCTCATCCGCTAATATTAAATCTGGGTTGTTCATGAACGCACGAGCGATTGCTACCCTTTGTTTTTCCCCGCCAGATAGTTGATTTGGATAATGATTCTTTCTTTCTCCTAATCCAAATGCCGCTAATAAATGATCTGCACGCTTTCCGGATTCTTGTTTACTTTCTTTTTTTAGCTTTGCAATGTAAAGTAACTGTTCTTTCACATTTAAATATGGAACAAGGTTTGCAAACTGGAAAATGAAGCCGATTTTTTTCAAACGAATGTCTGTCATTTCCTTTTCTGATAGCTTCGTAATATTTTGCTCGCGAATGTAAATATCCCCTTTTGACGGTGATAATAAAGCACCAGCGATTGATAATAACGTACTTTTCCCTGATCCAGAAGGACCAACGATTCCGATAAACTCTCCAGCTTTCACATCAAGCGACATCGGATGAAGGGCTGTTACTTCCGTATTTCCTTCTCCGTACACTTTACTTACTTTGTCTAATTTTAATAATGAAGTCATTACATCCCGCCTCCAATTGCTTCTAATGCATCAACTTTTAATACTTGATATAACGAAATAAGTGTTCCTAAAATACTAATAACGATAAAGATTGCCGCATATTGTGCAATCATCGGTGTTGTTAATAAGAATGGCATACCAGCTGGTAAAATTTGTTCTAACCCTTGTACAAGAACAATACTTATTACCATCGCAACGACTGATAAGAATAACGCCTGTACGACTAAGCTATTTGCTAAATAAGAGTTCTTCGTACCAATTGCTTTTAATACGCCTAATTGCTGTGTTTTTTGCAGTGTAATAACGTAGAAGAATACACCGATTAATAACGCAGCGATAACAAGTAAGAATGCAATGATCATCGTCAATGTTCCTTGCTCTTCTTTAAATCCTGGAATACTTTGCAGTACTTCTTTTTTGTCGATAACATGTGCATTTTTGATTTCTTTATCTGTATTCAGCGCAATTGCACTATAATCTTTTTGATTTGGTTGTGAAATAGATCCCCATACGTCTTCATTTACATACACAACTGGTGTATGGCTAAACATTTGATCTTTCGTAAATCCAACGATTGTAAATTCTTTCTTTGAAACAGGATCAATAATTGTATCTCCAATATCAATTCCTTTTTCTTTAATTGATTCGTCAGCAACCATTTCGTTATTTGCTGTACCTAATTTCTCACCTTTTACAATTTTGGGTTCTAAAAATGAATCACGTTCACTTGAGAAAATAGCGACATCCACTTTTTTCGAACTATCTTTCTTTTCATATGTTGAAACTTTCACACGAAACGGAACGGCTTCTTTCTCGCCTACTTGATTTACTACGTTATCTACATCGTCTTTCTTAATTTGTGAACGAAGTAATTTATTTTCCGCATCATCTGCTAAAACGAACTTATTCGCCTCCATATTTTGAATCGATGAAGCATTATCATATGATAGTCCATTTGCTAATCCTGAAATAACAAGAACTAAAAATGATAATAACACCATAATCAGTCCGATTAATCCGTATCTTAATTTTGATTGTTTCAATTCACGCAGAGCTAAAAACATTTCGCTCGCTCCTTCCTCTTTCTTTCTATGCACTAATCATAAAAAAGAAATATAAACGGAATATGAACAGAAGATTACAGAGAGTAAGATTTAATTTTCAGAAAGTATTGAAAAAAATTAAAATCCTTGATACAATTCAGCCAAATAATATTGACCGAGTAATTTAATTCAAGGAGTTGATCATGTTGAAGCCCGTATTAACACTAACTACTTATAGTCAACTAAAAGCATTAAGCGATCCACTACGTGCCGAAATGATGATGCGTCTATGCGAACGTCCTTATACAGGACAATTACTATCTGAGAAATTCGGCATTTCAAGGGCGAAAATTCATTATCATTTAAAAGAATTAGAAAAGAATAGTCTTATAGAAATTGTTTATACAGAAGAAAAGAATGGAATCATTCAAAAGTTTTATCAATCTGTCGCTAGAGGCTTTACCCCTGCCGCAGACCTATTACCTCATTTAGAAATATTAAGCAAATCAGGTCGCCAAATCTTTTTAAAAATGATAGAAAGAACAAAAAACCAAATCTTCGCTGCGCCAGAAGAAGCTTTTACATTACGAAATGCAAGTGAAGATCCAGCTGAGTGGAATTACGTTTCATCCTGCTGGGAGTTTGATGCTACGCCAGAGCAATTTCAAGTTTGGGTGAAAAAGTTTCATGAATTGATGGCTGAATTAAACGAAATTACAAAAGGTGCAGATAAAGATCCGAATAGTAAACCTTATTATATTTCTACTACTGCACTTCAAATCGCTGAGAGAACAATGCAGCAATTTGTTAAAGAAGAAGAAAAATCGTAATACGATTTTTTTTACCAAGACGGTCAATTTTATTTTACCGAATAAAATTATTATAAAGGAGTAGATAAAGTGGACATATTAAAAAACCGAAATTTCGTCTTATTATTTTTAGGGAGAATTTTTACAAACATAGGAGATAGCTTGTATTATGTAGCAGCGATGTGGCTCGTATATAAGCTAAGTGACAATCCCTTTTATTCTGGATTAGCTGGTTTCCTTACGTTATTACCTTCTGCACTTCAATTTCTTACTGGTCCATTCGTTGATAGATGGTCAATTAAAAACACCCTCGTCATCACACAAGTTTTGCAATGCATTCTTATTTTAATCATTCCTATTACACACTACTTCGACCTATTAACAGTCCAACTACTACTCATCATCATGCCAATCGTAGCCTTTATCGAACAATTCGCCTATCCCGCACAATCGAAAGCTTTACCACTTCTACTGCATAAAACACAATTATTAAAAGGAAATTCACTCTTTTCATTTGCATATCAAGGCATTGATTTAATTTGTACGACGCTTTCTGGAATATTAGTAGCACTACTTGGCGCAATCACTTTATATGTAATCGACTCTTTTACATTCGCGATTACTGCCCTTTTGTTCGTTTCATTGAAAATGCCACAGCAAACGGAATCAGACACAACACTTTCAACTAAACAATATTTCTCTGATTTAAAAGAAGGTTTTTCAATCGTATTTCGTTCATTAATGGGCGTCTTCTTAATCGGTTCCGTTGTCGCTAATTTTTCAATCGGTATGATGATGGCAATACTCCCTTCTTTCACTGATTCCTTAGGCGGGGTGAAATTATACGGTTTCTTTTTAGCCGCTATATCCGCCGGTAGTTTAATTGGAGCACTATTCAGTTCATGGGTTGGTAAACATAGTGTTGGCCGTGTCTCCATTATTAGCTTTGGGACTAGCGCTTTCTTTTGGTTTCTCTCTACGATTGTACCGTTTCAATGGTTATCTATTCTCTTATTTGGCTTAGCTTGGATACCAATTGGGGCGACCAACATATTATTTGCGACAATTGGTCAAATTGTAATTCCAAACCAGTATCTTGGGCGCATCAATTCAGTTACACGAAGTATGGGCACAATTGCTATGCCGTTCGGTTCTTTAATTGGCGGATACACTGCTAATGTATATAGTAGCCAACTTATTTTCGCGCTCGCTAGCATTGGAATTTTATTCATTTCTCTCGTATGGCTGCTTCATCCGAAATTACGGGCTTTGCCGAAAGCAGATGAAATTACGGCGGATACTTTTGAGCTTCAGTTTAAGGAAGAACGGGTAAAAGGTACTGCTTTGTAACAGGAATACAGTACGTGAAATTTATATCAGCGATTTTTCAAATATATCAGCGCAAATAGAATTATATCGGCGATTTTCAAAATATATCGGCGCAACTCAAATTATATCAGCGATTTTCCGATTATATTGACTTACCGACATAAAACGACAAAAAAAGAGGCCGTTCCGAAACAGCCTCTTTCTTTCCATCTATTTCGGAAGCTCCACCCGAACGGTCGTTCCTTCCCCCTTCGTACTATACACCGAAACGTTTCCATGATGCAGTTCAACAATCTTCTGCACAATCGACAACCCTAAACCGCTACCTTCTACGTTTCTCGTCCTTGCTGTATCTACTTTGTAAAAACGGTCAAAAATACGATCCATTTCTTCTTTTTCCATACCGATTCCGTTGTCTGATATAGAAATAATGACACTAGACTCTAACTCTTCGACGAAAAACTCAATCGTTCCACCATCGTTTGAAAACTTAATGCTATTCGTGAAAATGTTACTCCATACTTGGTGAAGTAAGTTTTCATCACCTTTTATAGTGATATCTGGCACATTAAATTCAACGGCGATATCTTTTTCCCGCCATTTCCACTCAAGCATAAAAATGACGTCTTTAATTTGCTTCTGCAGATTGAATTCTCTTATTTGTAGAACCTTTTCCTCTTTATCTAATGAAGCGAGCGTAAGTAACTGTTTACATAAACTAGACATTCGCTTACTTTCACCCTCAATAATTTGTAAGTAATGATTTCTTTCTTCCTCACTCATCTTTTCTGTTTGCAACGTCTTTGAAAAACCTTGTATGGAAGAAAGCGGCGACTGAAATTCATGTGAAACGTTCGAAACGAATTCTTGTCTCATTTCATCTAGTTCTTTTATATTTTTCGTCATCTTTTGGAAGCTTGTAGATAACGTTCCTATTTCATCTTTTCGTTTTACATCTAATTCAATTTCATATTCCCCACTCGCAATTTTTTGCGTAGCCTTCGTAAATTTACGGATTGGGCGAACGATATAACCTGCTGCAATCGCTATAAAAATAATACTTAATAGTACGATAAACCCTAGTAATACCGCTAGAAAAATTCTCATCTCGCCGAATTGTTGTTGAACGTCAGGGCGAATGAATAAAGCGTACTGTTTATCACCGTGTTGTACTGGGACACCGACGCTATTAATTAATTCATTATCGAAAAACCCTGTAATAAAGAGACGCGTTGGATATGTAGAAACACCATTAAACGTTTCTCCTTGCAATACTTTATGAACAGTAGCATCGCTAATAGACGTCTTACGAAACGCATTACCGATACGCTTTCCATTCTTTTGATCATCGACAATATAAATTTCATACCCTAACTTTGCGATAGAATGTAAGTACGCCTCTTGATTTTCTTCACTTTGCTTTTCATATAACGATTTAACTTCTTCAGCATACTTTAAAATCTTTTCACTGTTATACGGTTTTAACTTCACTTGATAATATACGTTCGTTAATAAAAAGCCGATAATACTACTAAGTAGCATAATGCCGACCGTCATAAATACAAATCTAGAATATAGTGATTTCATCTTAGTTCAACTCCAACTTATACCCGAGGCCGCGCACTGTCGTAATTTGAAAATCATCCGTTCGTTTTGAGAAACGATCTCGCAGCCTTTTCACATGAACATCAACTGTTCGTTCATCTCCTTCAAAATCCATTCCCCATACTAATTCAATTAGCTCTTCTCTTGAAAATGTTCTTCCAGGATAACTAGCAAGTTGTGATAATAACTCAAATTCCTTTAAAGGAAGCAAAATTGTTTGACCGTTACACTTTACTTCTACACCTTTTCGATCAATTGTCGTTCCGTGCAACGTAATAATATCTGCACTCAGCATTTGATAACGTCGTAATAAAGCTTTCATACGGAAAATCACTTCAGCTGGTTCAAATGGTTTTACGATATAATCGTCCGTACCAGAAATGAATCCTTTTTCTTTATCAACTAACTGATCTTTCGCCGTTAATAAAATAACCGGTATATCATGATACTTCCGGATTTCTTCACATAACGTATAGCCATCAACGAACGGCATCATAATGTCTACGATCGCAAGATGAATATTTTCCTTCTCTAAAACATCTTGCGCTACCTTTCCATCTTCTGCTTCAAAAACTTTAAACCCCTCTTTTTGTAAATGGTAATGCAACAACTCTCTAATATGCTTATCATCATCAGCTAATAAAATATGTATCATCTTCATTAAACCCTCTCTTGTTCATCCTTCTACATCCTTACCTTAAGAAACAATTGAATTTTTTGCAAGAAAAAGAATCTATTTTGAAAGAAGACTATTCAAAATAGATTCTCACGTTTTAGTATTAAAATTATTTTAATCAAAAACAATTTCTAAGCCTTCGAAATATCAACAAATCCTTCTCCGAACACATCACGAACATCGTGTATAGCGATGAACGCCGCCGGATCCGTAGTTTGAACAATCCGTTTTAGCTTCACTACTTCTTGCTTATTAATAACAACATAAAGAATATCCTTCGGCGTTTTCGTGTAATAGCCATGACCTGAATACACGGTAACCCCTCTCCCCATTAAGGTTGTCACCTTCCCGGCAATTTCATCTGGATTATCAGAAATAATCGTAATAGCCTTCTTCGGATTTAACCCTTCAATTACAAATTCCATCACTTTCGTTGCTACATATAGCATAATAATTGTTATCATCAGTTTTTCTGCACCAATGATGAAATAAGATGAAAACGCAACGATTAAATCGAAGAACAGTAGACCGTAGCTAATACTCCAGCCTAAATACTTATGCGTCATTCTTGCTAAGATCGTAGTACCTGCTGTCGTTCCACCAACGCGAATGATAAGACCAATACCACACCCGATAAATATTCCTCCGAAAATGGCATTTACAAGCATTTCATCCGAAGCAATTGTCCAGCCTTCTGTTAAATGAAGAAATAGCGAGTTAGTCACTACAGCGATAATCGTATAAATTGTTGTAATCTTATTTAAAAATTTATAACCAGCTATTAACAAAATCGCATTTAAAATTAAGTTAACTAAGCCTGGTGACCATTCAAATAAATAGTACGTAATAATCGTGATACCTGTTACCCCACCCTCACCAAACTCGTTCGGGATAACAAACAAATTGACACCTAATGCAAAAAGAAATGCACCAATAATAATAAAAATAATGTCTGTCGTTCTTTTTTTCATACAGTACCTCACTTCTTATGTAAATATTTATTCTGTCATAAACCCTCACCATTATATCGTGGAATATTCAAATCGAACAGTGGTTTGTTTTTATTTTAATATAAGATAAAAAATCAACATTATTTATTATGTACTGCAAATAAAGTTTTGATTTCAACCGTAATTTACTCTTAAAAAGAAATGCTGAACATTGACTTGCGCAAATTTCAAATAAAAAAGTACCCATCTAATTGTCATACGCAATGAGATGGGTACTGCATGATACATTTAGTTTTTACATGTATTGTTTGGAGAAAATTGCAAATAACGACCTATACTCGCCTTATTAAGACCAAATCCATACATCATCATTATTTTCAGCGTTCGTCTTTGCTTCATGAACTTTTTCAATATGATCAACTGTGTTCCAGTTAATAGAAATACCACCCCAGCCTACATACTTCATATCAATTTTCACTTTCTCACCCGCATTAAATACTTGTCCCTTTGTTAAGAAAACATCAATAATAGCTTTCTTTCCATTTAGCGATGGATACTCAACTACAACATATTTAGTAGCACCGTCTCCCTCATCTTCCATCGTTCCTACTTTTGATACTTCTCCAATTACATAATTAGGTGAGCCATCTTCTTTCATGTGCATACCTAACTTGTTTGTTGTATTTTCAACTGCAGTTGCAACCATATATTCTGTAAAATTACGCATCATAGATCCAGTAGCTTTTACTTCATCTCCTACTTTCACATTTGAAAGTGAATCAATATACACACTAACCGGTTCCTCATATTGCTTAGATTTTACAACAATTACACCGTTATCTACTTCTACTACTCGTCCTTCTAACGTCGAGAAATTCGATTCAATAGAAGCTGCACTCGCTTTTGTTACTTCTAGTCCTGGTAAATTTGTTCCTGATAATGCTGCGATCCCTAAAGCACCTGCTAAAATTAATTTTTTCATACCCATTATGAAACATCTCCATTCATGATGATTTTATTTTTTTGATTGGTATCGACCAACCTGTAATCATTATAGTTACAGGTAGTGAAAATAACAACCGTTTTCCTCATGCAATGTTGCATACTGTAATTTTCAAATATAAATCGGTTATTCCTATATTCAACACTAAGACTGAATTCTTGAATCCCAGCAGGTAAACGGATTGATGATGAAGAAACTAATGTCATACATCATGTTTTTCAATGATACAGTTTGTATAATCGTAGTCCATTACATTATGTAGGAGCGGAGTTAACATGTTAAAAAAACCAAAGAGATTACAGCCAGGAGATACCGTGGCAACAGTAAGTCCTTCGTGGGGAGGAGCAGATAACGATATGGCAGGACTCAAATAAATAAAAAACACTCCTATAAGATATGACTGTGAATTGGTACTTTTCAAATGATATGAAGATTACTTATCTAATGATAAAGGGGGATTTACGTGTATGGAAGTAACATTTACAGTAAGTAAATGGGATGAAAAACTAATTGATGATACTAGAAAAGATTTCCCTATTAATATTGCCCATGTTGAATATGATATTGATGGAGAATTAAAAGGAAAAGCTTTTGTTGAATACTTATTATATTATGTAGACTCAAATATAAATGATGGTCACTTGGCTACGGCTAAAATTTCTGGATTTTTACACTTTGAAGGAATTTATAAGGGGCAACAAGGGACATTCACAGCTATAGAGCAAGGAATATTTGATAAAGGAAATTTAGATTCCCCAGGAACAATTATTAAAGCTACCGGTAACTTAGAAAATCTGAGAGGGTCCTATAATTATCAGTTTACAGGTCAAACTAGTAAACTGATTTTAGAGTTTGAATTTTAGCAAAATACCTTACATTTTAGCAGAAAGGACATTTCTTGTAATACTCGGAATGTCCTTTTTGTTGACGAGCTTATTCAACTATTTTCTAATAGTTAAGAAAAGAACAGAATATACGTTATGGGGGAATTAAAACGCTAAGCCTGAGAGGCATGGAGAACCCACTTATTCATTACTTCTCCTATTAAAGAATAATCCCCGAAAAACTTCCCTGCATAACTTCTTTTCCAACTTGATTCACACATGTAAACATCGCAATTATCTTTGTACGTTTTTTTCATCAGGTTCTAATTGTTCAATTGTTACGTCACAACGAATCGTTACTATTAATTGGTGACTTTCGATCAAATAAAAATCGCCTCTTATAGAGAGCAGTTTTACTTATATTTATTCTTATGCAAATTCTGAAGCATATTCTTCGTATGTCTTTAATGTATTAAGCAATCGAGCTGATTCAATCATGATTTCGTTCGAAGAATCAGTTACACAAATGACAATAAATCGATTATCATCTCTATCTCCAAACAATCCTTCTGATTCAAGTTCCATTAACACATTTAACGTTTCTTTCAACAGTGTATTTACTCGTATATTAAAGTCATCATCGACAATATTATGATATTTCTTAATAATTTTTTTCACTTCATCAAACATTCCAAAATCGTCCCATTCGCTCCACTCAACAGCTCCGTATCTATAATAATTGTATAAAGGGTCCGATTTATTAACTTTGATTAGTCTTTCTTCATTAGCCACTGGTCCAATGCTATTGACACAATCGTCTGTTAATATGGAGTACCCATATATTGTGTCAACACCGCACCTAGTTAAAAGTTCGTTATAATGACAACGAATTGCATTTTTCAATTCAACATAAAAACTTTTTTGAAGATGCATTTTCATCGTATTTCCTCCATTTTTTTGTAGCGACCTGCTGTTACATATTTCAATCTTAACATGAAAATCAACATTAAACGTTAACTGAGCCAAAATAAGAAAAACCGAAACTCAAATCATTTCGGTTTTTCAAAACTATAGAAGTCAATATTTACTTTAAAGAATGAACAAACAACCCACTACGCAGTTTCGGTTCAAACCACGTTGATTTCGGCGGCATGACTTCTCCGGCATCTGCGATTGCTAATAAATCTTCCATAGATGTCGGATATAATGCGAATGCTGCTTTGTATTCGCCGCTGTTCACAAGGCGTTCTAGTTCTTCTAGCCCCCGTATTCCGCCAACAAAATCAATGCATGAATCAGAACGCGGATCATGTATTTCAAGTACTTGGCTTAATAAATGATCTTGCAGGATAGATACATCTAAACCTCTAACAAGATCATTCGCATCAAATGTTTCCTCTTTCACAGTAAGCTTATACCACTTCTCATTTACATACATTCCAAATGTTTTTGGTTCATTTGGTTTATACGGAGAAACAGGTGCCTCTTCTACATAGAAGTATTGCTTGATTTGTTTTAAAAACTGTTCTTCTGATAAACCGTTTAAATCTTTCACAACTCGGTTATAGTCCCAAATCGATAATTCATCATGAGGGAATAGAACGGATAAGAAGAAGTTAAATTCCTCTTCTCCTGTGTAATTTGGATATTGTTCTCTTCGCATAAGTCCTACTTTTGCAGCTGATGCAGAACGGTGATGCCCATCTGCAATATAAAGATTAGGAATATCTTCAAATGCGTTTACTAAAGTCGTAATTACATCTTCATCTGCAATCTTCCACGCAACATGCTTAACACCGTCTTCTGCTGTAAATGTATAAATTGGCGCATGCTCTTCTTTCCAGCTTCTAATTAAATGCTTTACTTCATCTTTTGTACGGTACGTTAAAAAGATCGGACCTGTATTTGCGTCACACACATCTACGTGGCGAATACGATCTAACTCTTTTTCATGACGTGTTCTTTCATGTTTTTTAATTGTATCATCTTCATACTCATCAATAGATGTACAAACGACAAGGCCTGACTGCGTTCTTCCTTGCATCGTCAGTTCATAAATATATAGCGCTGGCTCTTCATCTTGTATGAACACTTCTTCTCGTATAAATTGCTTTAAATTGTCGCCCGCTTTTTCATACACGCGATCATCATACGGTGACAGTGCAGGGTCTAAATCAATTTCTGCTTTATCAACATGCAAGAAAGAATATGGATTCCCTTTTACAACTTCCCTTGCCTCTTCACTATTTAATACGTCATACGGTAAAGCTGCAACTTGTGCTGCTTTTTCCTCTACTGGACGAATGGCCCGAAACGGTCGGATTTTTGCCACATTCCTCTCTCCTTTACACAATCATTCGAACGGCTACAACACCTGTAATTTTGCTTATATTTTCCACAATATTCTCTTTTATTATATCATCAATTCCGTTATCGATATCAATCATTGTGTATGCCCAAGAATGTTTACTACGATTAATCATATCGGCAATATTAATATGATGTTCCGCTAAGCATCCTGTAATTTGCCCTACCATATTCGGGACGTTTTGATGCATAATTGTAATTCGTTTCTTTCCGATATACGGCAATTCTACGTTTGGATAGTTTACTGAATTACGAATATTTCCTGTCTCTAAATATTCACGTAATTGACGCGCCGCCATTACTGCACAATTTTCTTCCGATTCAGACGTTGATGCGCCAAGGTGAGGCGTCGCTGTTACATTTTTCATCTTTATTACATTTTCATTCGGGAAATCCGTTACGTAATGTGTAATAATATCTTCTTCTAATGCTGTTTGAAGAACCTTTTCATCTACAAGTTCTCCTCTAGAGAAATTAAATAGACGCATCCCTCTTTTCATCTTCTCTACAGCGTGTTCCCCAATGATCCCCTTCGTTTGATTCGTAAGAGGAATATGCAGTGTAATATAATCACACGTTGCAAAAATTTCATCAAGGCTAAATGCTCTTTGCACATGTGTAGAAAGACGCCAAGCTGTTTCAACTGAAATATAAGGATCATATCCGATAACATCCATGCCTAACGCTAACGCATCGTTCGCAACTAAAGCACCGATTGCGCCAAGTCCGATAACACCTAGACGTTTCCCTGCAATTTCTGATCCAACAAATTGTTTTTTTCCTGATTCAACAAGCTGTGGTACTTCTTCACCCTCTAAGTTTTTCGTCCAACTTACACCATTAATAATGTTGCGTGAAGACATAATAAGACTGGCAATAATGAGTTCCTTTACAGCGTTTGCATTTGCCCCCGGCGTGTTAAATACTACAATTCCTTTTTCTGTACATCTCTCGACAGGAATATTATTTACACCAGCGCCAGCTCTTGCAATCGCCTTTAAGTCTTTTGAAAACTCTTCTTGATGTAAAGAATAGCTACGAAGCAAAATTCCATCTGGATGATTGATTCTATCTCCTACTTCATAACGTTCTTCAGTAAAAACTTGCAAGCCTTTTTCTGCAATTTGATTTAACGTTTGAACACGAAACATATCCCCATCTCCCTATCTATTCTCAAGCTCAAATTCCTTCATATAATCTACTAATCGTTTTACGCCGTGTGCTGGCATCGCATTGTAAATACTGGCACGCATACCGCCAACTGAGCGATGTCCTTTTAACGTAACAAGGCCGCGTTCCTTCGCTTTTTGTAAAAACTCATTGTTAAGTTCTTCTGACGGTGTTGTAAATGGAATGTTCATAAGTGATCGATACGCAGGATCAACTGGTGAAGTAAACAATTTAGATTCATCTAAAAAATGATAAATAAGTGAAGATTTCATTCTATTTTGTTCTTCAATCGCAGATACTCCGCCTTGCTCTTTCAACCACTCTAGTACAAGTTTTGTTACGTAAATACTAAAGGATGGCGGTGTATTATATAAGGAGTTATTTTTACTGTAAGTTTCATAATTTAACATTGTCGGACAAGAGCGATCTGCTCCCCCAATTAAATCTCTTTTTATAATAGCAATCGTTAAGCCCGCTGGTCCTAAATTTTTTTGTGCTCCCGCGTATATAAGACCAAACTTCGAAACATCATATTGTTCTGACAAAATATTTGAAGACATATCCGCAACGAGCGGCACTCTTTCTATATGTGGAATATCCACATATTTTGTCCCCTCAATTGTATTATTCGTTGTAATATGTACATAATCTAGTTTTTCATCGCTTAGTAAACCGTCCAGTTTAGGAATCGTAGTAAACTTCTCTTGCTCGGAAGAAGCAATCACTTGTACTTCCCCAACTTTTTCGGCTTCTTGCAGTGCCTTTTTAGACCATGAGCCAGTTAGTACGTATCCAGCTTTTTTATACGTATTCATTAAGTTCAGTGGTATCATAGAAAATTGTAATGACGCACCGCCTTGTAAAAATAAAACATCATACTCATCAGGGATGCTCATTAATTCACGAAGTAAGTTACTCGCTTCCTCTATAATACTTTGAAAATAAGAAGATCGATGACTCATTTCCATAATAGACATGCCTGTCCCGTTATAATTTACAAGCTCCTTTTGCACTTTCTCTAAAACTGGCAAAGGGAGTATTGATGGTCCTGCTGAAAAATTATAGACTCTCTCCATTACCCTCATAACCTCCCTATTTCTCATTTTTATTAATTTTTAAACTTTCTGAATTATAACCCAAAATATAATACGTGGTCAATTTGTTTTCTATTATTACGGCGCAAGACGCAATGGAATCGCTTGCATGTGCAAACTATTTTTATAAACATACAAAAAAGTGTTAAGTACATAATCGTACTTAACACTCTAGTAATAAAGTATAATTGCTAATTGTCCGTGAAGAACCGATCAAAAATTTGATAAATAGCAGAAAGACCAATGAGCCAATAAATAGTGTCCACAAGCGCCGGCATAGAACCAAACCATTTCTCAACTACATTGTAATCTAACGCTACAAACAACCAATTCAAACCGCCGAGAATCACCAAAATTACTGTAAGGTAAGACAAAAATTTCATTATGATTGCCCCCTAGGTGATAAGATGGTGAAAGGCCTTTCACTAGAAATATATGTAGTAAACTTCAAAACTTACCTATTTTATAAAATTTATTTTCGGTACCACCCGCTAATAACTGCCTCTGCTTCTTTACTATGTATTTGATACGCATGTGTACTATCATTAGAGCCAATAAACCAAATTGAAAAACCTTTAAAATATGATTTCGGTTCTAATACATCGCGGTAAGCACGCCATCCATTTAATTGTACATCTTTCGAAAACACATTTGAAACATCTGGATTCCATGGATTTTGTAATCCAAGTTCACGTGCTGGAACGTTAAATCCACCGAAATAAACTGGCTTTCCTGTTGCATTATGTAATTGTTCCAATTGCTGAACAACATTTTGCCCACGATTATATACTGTCGTCGCAAATAAACTTTGCTTCACTTCTTCATATGACGGATTTCTTTTTCCAGAAACTTCAAACCAACTGTCTATGCTAACAATATCTACCTTCTTTAAATACGGACGGTTTATTTTCTCTATAAACTTCTCTTCATAAGAAGAGTCCCAGCTTGCTGTTAACCACCAGTTCATTTGATACAAAATATTTCCTTTATACTGATTACGAACAAAATCAATTGTATCGCTCCAGTATCCTTCTGCATACTCCATATTCACGAAATTAGAAGCAATCTTTAGTCCATACACATTGTATTTACTTGTAATGGAATTAAAAATATCTTGCAGAATAACCGTCTTCCAATTCCAGAAGAAATCATTAATGTTACTTGGGTTCCATTCTGTCTCTCCAACATTCCCCTGCTGAATATATGGGAACGGTTCCACTATAACTTGAATATTACGCTTTAATAATTCTTGAATTAAAATAATAGCTTGTTGCTTTTGCGCTTGATTAATTACCATGTTAGTAGAAGTCACATTTGGGATATCTACTTGAATCGGTACATTTACTGTATTTAAATTTAAGCGCTCCACATCCGCTAATACTTTCGCTACATTTCCAACTTCCCATACTGTTACGTTTCCTGATTTGATTTTTCCAGATTGAACAGTATTTACATCTGCCTGTACATTTCCTTGAAAACAAAAAGAAAACAACATAATAAACACTCCTAAAAAACTTATTAAACTCTTATTTTTCTTCACAACTTTCCCCCTATAATTTTTGGCTTTCTTGATTATTTTATACAACGTTTCACATTTATTCCAGAAAAAAATGAAGTGCCATTCAACTATATTCATATAAATCTTCTAAAAATAGTAGGAAAAATAAAAAAGGAGCAGATTTCCGCTCCTTTTTATCCTTTTACGATTGAAATTATTGAATCCCTTCTGGTAACTTAATTGAATCAAACTTTTCATATGAATCAATCTTTATACTCACAACTGCATCCAATTTTTCCTTATCTGTACTAGCTTTTTTATCTGAGTTACTTTCACTCACTTTTATAGTTGTTCGCATCTCTTCAAATTTATAATCTTTTGTTATTATATATTCAATGTTAAACGCATCCATATTAAATCCTTCCGTTAATTTTTTCATATCTCCATTAATTTTTTGTAACGTATCTACCGCTTCTTTTCCCTTTAATTCAAGTGTAAGTTTATATGTGTCTCCATCTTTCTTTGCTTTCATTTTCTTAGCCAAAGCTTCCGGTAAATCTAACTCATTAAGTAAATTTTTACTGACCATTACATCATTTACATTAAATTGATCATTAGGTATCGTAACTAACTCTCCTGTATCAGGGTTTTTCACTTGAGCAGCGACCTTTCCATCTACTTCATACGTTACAATATCTGTACCACTTATTTTCATTTCAGCTCTAGAATTCTTCAGTTTCGGCTCCATTTGTATTTTCATTTTAATTTCTTCTGATTGGCCGCTCCCCTTCATTGACATAAGAGATGTCAATGTAAGATATTCCTCTTGTTTTAATCCGTCAGCTGCTTTTTTAAAAATATCTTTCGCTACTAACTCTTTTTCTTTTTTTACAGATACTGTTTTAGGTCCACTTGTTTTTTCACTGCTACAACCAGTTGTTAAACCTACTATTAGCGCCAAACTAGATATTACAACCATTTTCTTCATACTGATTCTCCCCATTTCCCACTTAAAAATATTTTCATCCCATGTATAGTAAATCAACTGAAATAAATATATATACAATAATTATTTAACCTCTAAACGAAACCAGTTATTCAATCCGTATACTAATGTAACTAAAGCTCCTATCACACCAAAAACAACAATATTTATACCAATTGACGAACCAAATAAAACAGCCATCATTGACACCATCAGTAATAGCATAGCAATACTATTTATCTTAATTTCTACTACATCGCCATCCTTTACTTTCTTTTCTTTACTTCCAAAAAAGAATTGTTTTACTTTAATATTCGCTTCATCTAATTCAAAAGGAAGCGTATATTCTTCGTTATTCTCAAGTTTCATTACTACTTCGTTATCTACCTTTACAGCAACTCTTGCTGCTCCTCCCATTACCCCTGTTGCTCTTATTACTTTAATACTCATGCTAAATCTCCTCTCCCCCTATGACTTCTCCATGTCATTCATTTTTGTAATTCTTCTCTTATGAAATCCTTGAATGTAAAACAAAAAATGTATTTGTATGACATCGAAATCTTTTACGCTATACACCCATTTCTCGTTAAACAAAATATTCCAACAGAAATTATAACAAGTTCCTGCAAATTTTTTTGTCAAATTTTGTCGCGTTTACAAAAAAAGAGACTCTTACATATAGTAAAAGTCTTTTCTATCATTACCGTGGCTGTAACGTTAACATTTTCCCTTCTATTCCCACTGTATTCAATGTAGTCGTATGATACTCTCCATTTACCCAATCATCTATTTGATCATAATACCAATCCCTTCTAAAAGGATAAAAATCCTCTTCCCCCTAATTCGCTTTTATTATGAAAGAACCTTTTGAAACATTGAAAAACCCCCTTCATTTTCCTACCAATGAAGGGGGTTTTCTTATCGTTCGCTACGCCAACTTTCATTATGCCCAAGATTTGAATCTGTCGCTACTTGCACATCATATAACATTTCACTAAAGAAGCGTTTATCTACTTCTTTTGGTACAATGCGTCTTTCATCATCAATCTCATCGTATTCATATGAACCACGATTCACTGTACCTGCTTTATAAAATTGAATGTCAAATACACATACATCTTCTTCATCTTCATAACCAATCGGCGCTCCGCTAAATGACAATTGCACGCCTAATCCGGTACGAGTATCTTCTTTGTAAAATGTATAATATACACCGCCATCTTGAACAGACCCACGGATCCATCCAAGCTTCGTCATCTTACCGAATAACGAACGACCATTTAGTAAAATACCGCCAAATCTCTCAATAGCACTCCCATCATTCTCTTCCACTACAAACACTGGACGCTCAATTTGTAGGAACGGCTGAACAATTCCCGCACTTTCTAATTGCTCTTTCCATAATTCCTTCTCCGCCTCAGGCAATTCTAATGGATGAACGAAACCAATAACAGTGCCAGATGAAAGTTCATAACTCTTCCCGTCAATTGTACAGAACACGCCACCTTCTGCATAACGGAATGCCTTTAGCAACTTCCCTTTCTTATACTCACCCCAAATGAGTGAAATAGAAAATTGCTTCATAATTGGATTATCCATAAATACAGACTTCCATGCATTATGTGACCAATAACGCTTTAATGAAAGTGCCGTTTCCAATCGTTGTTTTTGCATGGAAAGAGTATTTCGGAGTTCCTTCTTTAAAGAGGCTAATTCTTTTTTAGCCTCTTCAGCCTTTTCTACATCATCTTTTGCATTCGGCTTTGGAAGTGACTTCATACGTTTTCCTTCTTCTGTCTCTAATTCAATTTTTAACTCTGTAGTTAAGATAGCAGTAAAACTTCGATTCCCGAAATCAATTATTTTTTCACCATGTATAGTAAAGCCAAGGTCCGGCACCAATTGATCTTCCAGCTCTTCCTCTGTTATACCACGTGTTTTCGCAGCAAGACTTAGCGCTTCTTTTGCTGCATTACGTACTTGCTTATGTTTATATTTAAATGCTATTGCATGAATAGACATAAGTGCAAGCTTAGATGAAGACAAACCTAAAGCACGAACGGCATCCGCTGCTATCTTTCCTCTCATTTGAAGCACCCATTCATCAATTTGCTTTATAAGTATGTCGACCATTTTGTCGTCACTATACATTCCGTATAACGAAAGAATTCCACGTTTCTTCACATCTGCGTCTTGAGAAATCCATATTTGATATATTGTTTGCACATATTCTTTTAAGTCCTCTTCATTTAAAGCTCTACCAATTACTTCTGCTGTTTCTTTCTTCTCAATAACAGCATCTGAAATATACTGTTGTAAATAGGCTAACGGAATTGCAGCATCAGCAATTTCATCAGAGTCACGTAAACGGATTTGTGGCTCATCCCCAATCAATTGCAGAAGTGAATTTCTTGTTTGTTCAGTTAAAATACGTGCACATAGTTCTTCTATCTTTTTTTCCTCCGTTTGAAATAAAAACGAGAATTTTCCTGCGAAAGATTCATTTTTACTTTCTTGCAAAGCTTCCTGTACAAGTTTCGTATATTTTTCAAGCTTATACTCTATAAGTATTTTCATCACATTTTCACGAACAATTTTCTTTTTATTATGAAGTTCAACTGCTACATCTGCTGCAGCTTCTACATCTTTTGAAAGCAGTTTAACTACAGACTCACGCATTTTTTTAGATGAATCTCCTAAGCTTTTAATTAAAATTGGACGCATTTTAATCATGTTATCCTTTGCTAACTCTTCTAAAATATATGCTTTGGCCACAGCAGAATACTCATCAAATCGTTCAATGATGTACGCTTGTTCTTTTACAATTACACAAACAAGCGCTTCCTTCGCCTTATTTCGCTCTTCACTGTAGCATGCAGCTTCTTCAACTGCATAAGCGATAAGCTTTTCCTTACTTAATCCATACGAAAGCAGATCTTCTAATACTTGTTTCGGTTCTACTCCCCTGATAGAACATTCGTAAAGAAGTTCGTATAAATTAACACTATCTTCATCTCCAAACTGTAGTGTAAGTACAGCTTCCCTCTTCGCTACATCCTCTATATCCCAAAGAAGCGCAACCTCTAACACCGGCATACCCCAATACATACTTCTATATTTCGGATTTTTAAGTATTTGCTCCATATCCTCAAGTGACAATTTCCCTAGTAAATAATCACGATATGTATCCCGCACTGTAGACAATTTTATTTGCAAAGCAGCAACAAAAAATTCTTCTCGCATTTTCCCTATATTTAGCTCATATCCTTTTTCAGCTAACGTGCGTGCGATGATGAGATAATTCATTTTACTTACATATTGCAAAGTACATTGAATAAATTCAGGATCTTCCTCCAACATAAAGCATAGCAATTCATATTCATACGTCTTACAAAAATCCTCACTATTCAAATCATGTTGCCTTAGACGATGCGCAAAAAATCGTTCCTTAGAAATCCAAAACTGTGTACAAAAACTTTGAATTTCTTCATATGTTTCTCTATTTACACTACCAGTTTTTTTGTAGTTTTGAGACTGACCGAGAGTGTGACACATATAACGTGTTGCATAGTTTATAAAACCCCAAACATTTTTCTTCGCCAATATTTCAATATATCGCCTCGCAACATTCGAATATTTATGAACACAAAATAATAGCCGCCAAATATGTTCCGGTAAATTCCCACCTATAAATACTTCACTATCATCTTTACCTTTTAAATACCGTTTAACTGCTTCAACCTTTTCCTCTTCCCCTAGCAGTTTCAATATAAATTCTGTATGTTCTTCTAACCTCTCATTCAATAAAGAACTATATGTACGAAACTTTTCATAATCTACATCAAACATTACAAGAAGTAATGTTACTTGCTGATTAGTTGGTAAAGTATGTAATTGTCCCTCTATATAGTTCGGATTCTCTCTTGTTAACTCTCTAAGAAAAACATCTGCTTCATTCACATAACTTGAAATACTGGATAAATATTTGCATGCGATTGCTACAAGTTTGTCCAAAGGAAGTGCACTTTTTTCTAAATAAATCTTCATTTTAGAAAAACTGACATGCGCAAAACGGACTACAAGAACATTTAATAATTGCTCCTCGAGTATATGGTAAAATAATCGAAAAAAATCCGGATCTTGTTTATGCACTTTCCTAAAATCGTTTATAAATCGCTCCGCAAAATCGCTTCTTTTTTGATCACGAATTGTCGTTAGTTGAATATCTTTTAAAATCTCTTCTTCTTTTGTCTGTAAATATCGTTGTGATAATTGTTTCTGTTCTTCTGTCATATTAATATATTGAAACAACTCAGATGTACTAGTAGTCAAACTTTGTACCCCCCGCATCTTTTTATCTATTATAAAAATACCCTTATTTAATGGTAGTATAGCATAAATCTCACAAAAACGAACATACATTCTATGTTAAGTTAATGTAAATTAAAATACACTACTCAAAATACATTTCCTTCTCTCTAAACTTCCCATTACGCACTTCTCCCCACTAAAATCCTTTAATTTTTCACTACACCAATTCCTCAAAATCCCCTTCACATAAGCTAACGTTTTCTTATTATTTTCAAACGCAATTTTAAGTACCTCTAACACTTTCTCTCCAAAAAGTCTTTGTATCCAATTCTTCAATTCCTTCACAATATATGGGGATAAACTACTAATATTTTGTTCATAAAACTTATAAACTTCACTATTTGGAACGTCCTCTTCTATGGTTTCCACCTCTATCTCTTCCGCTTCTTCTTTCTCTTCAATAACTACTTGTGAACTACTATTATCCTCTTCTTTTGGCATACCAAAATGCTGCAATAATAATGGAATCTTGTATTCTTCTTCAAGGCATTTACGTAAAAATATATGTATGAACTCATTACTTTTTATAGTCTTTAACTCACGTAATACGCACTTCTCCACATTCGTATTTGAAATAGGGTTATATTGTAACCAATTTATTATGAATACCTCTTTCGTTTCCGTATCATATAAAATCTTTCCATACTCAACAAACCTGTTTAGCAACTTCTCAACAGTCTCCATACTATAACCTGTTTCAAGCTCTGCCACACGCTTCGGTAATATGTAAATACCACATTGCTTTGTTTTCGTACCAGTTAACAAATATATGTAAAAATAACGCTCCTCTGGCGTTAAATCTAATATGAATTCATCTTGCCAAAAGTTCACCTGCACATTACGGTATACCGCCATATGTTTCCCTCCACTCTTTGCTAGTAAATAGGAAAATTTTAATCCTTCATTATAAAGATAGGCATACGGGAATGGTTTTGGCATTCGAATTACAATTTTTTTACTACTACAACGCCGGTTTCATTTTTTCGTGCTTGTTTTGTTCTTGTAGTTGTTTTTGTTTTTGTTTTTTCTTAGTGATTTATTACTTGGTAGGGGCTTATGAGGGGCTTGGAAGGGCATTCTACATTACAATCTATCAAATACAATTTGTTCTTCCTACTAAATAGGAGCTATTCCAAATTATTATTTTGGATAGCTCCTTTCAAACTCTTCTTATTTTTTACTTCTACCAATGTCAGCTTCTACATACAATTTCTTCTGCTATTTGCGGGCAGTAACACTCTCATTTCAAAATTCGGTGAATAAACTGCTCGATTGCAATGCGAGTGACCCTCACTGATTAAAGTTTCATTTTATTTTTGCATTGAATCTAACATCTTCACAATAAAGGCAGCTGCCTGACCACGAGTTGCTGTGCCTCGAGGATCAAACTCATTATTTCCAATACCATTAACTACCTTTACCATTTACCACTAGTTCCATGCTAGGTTCAGCTGGATTATTTTCATTTGGATTAAATGAGTCATTTTTATCTTGTAAAGGCGTATCAATCTGCGCATTTATATTTGCATACCACTGAATTCCTTGTACGAAACCAGCCCAATTACCACGTGAAATTAAAATGTCAGGACATTTTTTCCCGCTCCATTGTTGATGCTTGTAAATATGATCTGCACCAATTCCTTCTTTGTTCATTAAATAACCTGCAAGTCGTTTTGCATTTTCTAACGCTTTATTGTAATCACCGTCTTGGTTAACCGCAATCTCGATACCGATAGACTCCCTGTTTCCTGAACCATCTCCATCTCCTGCATGCCAACCATTTTCGTTTGTTGGTAAGTGTTGATAAATTTGTTTATCATCTACAGTAAAATGCCATGAAGCTGTTCGGAAAGTGCCTTCAGTTGCTTGCTTGTATAAATATTTCGCATGATTTTCAGCATTAGCACCAGCGGCTGTATTTGCGGTCTCATGAATTGTAATGTAACGTGCTTTCATCGGATTTGCAGGACGAATATCAGGATTTCCTGCTGGAACAATCCATTCCACAAATGGAACTCCTGCAAGTGTTCCATATTTCTTCGTACTCTGTGCACTATATTGAATACCTCTTGGCTTTGCAACAGGTTTCATTTGACGATCAGACCCATCATTTCGACCATCTATAGATTCAAATGCCTTTTCAATGTTTGAAATAGCTTCCTTTTCTGCTACTTGTCCCTTCTTAGCATCTTGCATTTTGTTTAATTCTTCTGTTTCATCATGTTTATGCTTATATTCTTCTAAAAGCATTTTTTCATTTTCAGATACTTCTGCTTCGTTAATTTGTACATGATCAGGAACTTCCAACTTGAAATTAGAATAATTTAATCCGCTCGTTCCATGTTCTCCCTGGGCAATATTAAGTTGATCAGTTTGAGATTTGTTTATCTCTTCTGCTGATGCTGATAAAGGTACACTCCCTAAAATCACTAGACTTGTTGATAGTGCGATTACTTGTTGTTTGATTGTCTTATTCATTATTATAATAAATACATACACACTCCCACCGTGTATGTATCTCAACCTCCCTTTATTGTCACATTAATTTTTAAAAATATGAATCTACTATGTACTTCTATTATATTTTCTTTTTATTTACATATTTTAATTATTTCATTTTATACTCATTAAGAAAATATTTATATGTCATCCCTACAGATGAATTTCATCTAACATACTTTTTATAAAATTCGTCAACAAACATTATTTTACAACTAATTACAAATACCGTCAAAATAATCAATTTAAACTTAGACAAATAACTGGTATACAATTTCATAATAAGAGATCCTATACTATCGAAATACATCTATTACAAATTCCCTTTAACGTTTTCAACAATCTCATTTATCGTATTCCGATCAAACTTATCACTAATTTCATATGACTCACGATCTCCTACGAATTGCACGCCTACGATATCATTGCGATCCTTACCGTATTGCACTTCAATAATAGATCCTCGCTCTATTTGCTTCCAAATGAGACCTGCTTCATCTTTATTATCTAAAATAATGCAGTCTTCAATATTTTCGTCAATCCCAATTAACTTATTATCATCCATATATCCAATCTCGTATTGTTGCCGTTCTTTCGCTTTGCCACTTACTAATATACCTTTGCTACCATATGAGTAATCCATATAGTCCTTTTTCCCCGTTTGTACCGCTTTCGGCTTTTGTGCTTCAGTTTTTTCAGCAGCCCCACAACCTGTAATAAGACTGATTGGGATAACCACTATTAATACTAATCTAGTAAATTTCTTTATCATTTGTAACCAACCTCATATATTTAATGCAAAACTCCATTTATTACTCTATTAAAGAATAACATGATACTAAGTAAACAGAACGAAAGATAACATATTATTTACATACTCGCAATTTAATGAAGGACCAGGCCATTTAAACCTAGTCCTACATAACTTTAACTTTGCTTCACATACTTAATTGTATTAAATGACGTCTCATTAAATAATCGCAAGTTTTCCCCATCATAATCTTGAACTTTATATGCTATTTTCTTTTTTTGAATTGTATCTTCTACACCGTCTACTAAACGTTTATTGAGATGTAAATAGATTGTAAAAGCTTCCTTATCATATTCCCAAGTTCCTTCAATATAATTCTTTTTATTTGGATACTCACCTTTACCATACGTTTCAAATGTCTTATCACCTTTTAAAATGAGTGACATATTGAAACCGTCTGTTCCTTGGAATCCCCAATTACCGATTAATTCCGTACCATCTTTCACATTCTTCATAACGTTATCTGTATTAATTCCAGCTTTCTTATCTAACTCTTTCAAATCTTTCATTGATACTGTACCGTCACCGATTTTAATATCTCCTTCAAGATCTTTGAATGCCTTAAGCCAGTAAATATCTCCTTCTTTCACTAGCTTTTCAGATTTCTCTATTAACTCTTTATCAGTCTTATCACCTTTTTCTCTTTTTTCTTTTCTGGTAAATACTTCATTTATTAAAGAAAAAGACTCTCTAAAATAACTAATTGCTTTTTCAAAATCTTTTTGTTGGTTTACATACTCTGCAGGGGGATCTATCGACTCAAATTTATCTAACACTTTATTTAATTCTTTCACACTATCTACTATATCTGATTTCTTTTTCTTACCGTCAAAAACCTCTCTTGTAATATTGTTATGCTCCGCAAACAACTTATCAAACTCTACTCCTAATTTATACACTTTATTAGGATAGTCTTCCTTTGAAACTTTTTCTTTCTTACTATTAGACTTCGATTCTTTTACTTTAGACTCTTCCGTTTTCTCCTGTTTAGAAGTGTTCGTTTTCTCAGAAACTCCACAACCAAATAACAACATGACCGGAACTGCTACCCCTAGTAGTTTCTTTGCATTCATGACTGATTTCTCCTTCTACTTGAATAGATTACTCTTGCTATACCCATCCTCTTTTTTTATCTTGTAATTAAAGTTACAATCGCAATAACTCCTAGAATCGGTCCCCAATATTCCATTTTTATAAAAAATAATGAGTGCTTTTTGTTAAACATAACTTTTTCACCAGTTTCGGTATCTATATAAACTTTCCCATCTGGCTTATTAATATATTTACCTAAATACCAAGACATAACCCCTGATATAATAAACATTACCGCCATTGGCCAACTATGGTCTTGAAAATATGTAGCATCCCCCGTTATAGATCCAAAGATAGCCTTACCCAAAAGAGTATTAATAATTACAATAATTGCGACTAAAAAACCCCAACCAGACCAAATAATCATCTATTTCTCCTCCTAAAGCGTACAACTTTGTACTTTATGTTAATTTGAACTGCAAACGAAAATGTTTAAAAAACCGAATATTCAGACGTTAATAATTATATTTAGCTTACATTCGATTCTAACTTTAATGTCCTAAATGCAAATGAACCAGATATAATTTGTAAAATTGTCGGAATAAGTAAAAAGAATAATGACATAAACAACATAACTATAGGAATCACAATCATACAAACCCCATAAACTTTATTATTAACCTTGTTTACTAAACACGATAAAATGAACAATCCTATTTGAACCGTTAAAATAATAGAGTAATAAGCTAAAAGTTCGTAATCAACACCTTCCATAATATTAAACGCTACAACTATTAATATTATGGAAATAATAATTCCCAAAATGCCACCAATTAAACCTAATACGAATTCAGGTGTTCTTTTCAATTCAATCCCCCTTTTATGAACCACTAACAACTTGTATATTTTTCCCACTCACCATCATACCAAATATTCACTGGAAAAACTATACAAATGTATTTTTTATTCTACTATACTTTGCTTCTAACTATAGATAGCTTGTAGCAGTCACAAAATCAAAAGCTTCAAAATTACTAACCGGTTTCGATACTTTTAGAAAGTAGACATACCTCTTGAATACAATTAGTATTAACATATGAAATATGAAAAGCTTAAAAAGGCTTTTACATGATGAAAGGAAGTTGCACAACTATGGATTTTAAAACAGTTATGCAAGAACTTGAAGCTCTAGGTAAGGAACGAATGAAAAAAATATACATATCTAACGGTGCGCATGAGCCAGTATTCGGAGTAGCTACAGGTGCTATGAAACCAATCGCTAAAAAAATAAAATTAAATCAAGAGTTAGCTGAAGAGCTTTATGCCACAGGTAACTACGATGCTATGTACTTTGCAGGCATTATTGCCGATCCAAAAGCTATGAGTGAGTCTGATTTTGATCGCTGGATAGACGGGGCATATTTTTATATGCTATCTGATTATGTAGTGGCAGTAACTTTATCGGAGTCAAATATCGCACAAGATGTTGCTGATAAATGGATTGCAAGTGGGGACGAGCTTAAAATGTCTGCCGGCTGGAGTTGCTACTGTTGGCTTTTAGGAAATCGCAAAGACAATGAGTTTTCCGAAAGTAAAATTTCCGATATGCTTGAAATGGTGAAAGATACAATTCATCATTCTCCAGAACGAACAAAATCCGCTATGAATAATTTCCTAAACACCGCGGCAATTTCATATGTACCACTACATGAAAAAGCAGTCGAGATTGCAAAAGAAGTTGGTATAGTTGAAGTCAAACGTGATAATAAAAAAAGCAGTTTGTTAAATGCTTCTGAAAGTATTCAGAAAGAACTTGATAGAGGAAGACTTGGTTTTAAGCGTAAGTATGTAAGGTGTTAAAAGTATGAAGGTGTTAAAAGTATGAAGGTGTCAATGTAGGAGAGATTGACACCTTTTTTGTGGACATTACTAGACTAACGGAGCTGCAAGTTAAAGGGAACCAATCATTCATCTCCCACTATACATCTCAAACTTCTTCTTTCAATTTATATACCCTATCTCTTTTCTCATCATCTTTGATAAAAATAAGTTTTCCTTCTGTAACAAAACCTTCTAATAGTAAACATACTTGTCCATATGCTTTAGGCTTATTCGTAGTGAATCTTTCATCGGGTATTTTACCAGATCGTATTAATCGTTCACATAGCTCAAGCGCACTTATTTCTTCAGAATCAATTAATTCTAAAATATCTTTTTGTAATGGTGATAAAGAGGCTGGTACCTTACATACCTCAGCTACCTCCACCTTTTCTTTTTCTTCTTCAAATAAATCTTCAAATGAAATTTGATTCATTACACCTGTTCCTTTCTAACAATTGATTTATATAACATGAATTGAATTCTATAGGTACGAAAACTTTAAATATTAGTCATTGTTATGTAGCGCTTACCTCGTTACATGAATTTCAAACTCATGTACATCATTTCATATAGTATATTTTGATTATACCAAATATACGTTCTGTCTTCTATTGTAGAATTTTTATAACAGAAATGAAAGTAATAGTGAACATTTTTCTTCTCTTTAGTTGTATAGAAAACGATGTAAAAAGTTTACATAATAAAATTATAGTGATCTGTTAAATTTCTACGCAAAAAAGCACTTGTTGCCTCAAGTAGACAATCAAGTGCTTTAACTTCATATGTTCTATAAGTAACATTAATCCGTCACTATTCTTTTTTCAATAGTCCAACTAAAGCTAGTTAATTTGGATATTTTACATATTTACTCGCTAATAATACATTCCTTAATTTAACAAAAAAATATTTTAAGATTTATTTTTCTCTTCATATTCTTTCATCTCTTCGAATTTTCTTCGCTCATTTTCATTACTAGGTTTCTTCCCTAAATATTTATATTCAAAATAATCCACTCGGTCATTCGATCCAAAAGTAGATTGATACCATTTAGTATACCCATAATAAATTTTTACTTTCCCCTCAGATGTCACAATCATATCAAAAGAATACCAAGGTTCCTGATTATTTTTTATAAATATTTCCTGTAACTCTACACTTAAATGAAATAATTCATCATATGTCTTATCATATTCTTTTTCACTCACATTAAATACATCTGGTATATCATGGGAATATATATATTCATCCGATCTATCTGGGGTATTGAAAAAGAATAATACCCCACCCTCTTGGTTATAAATCTCTGCATTAAAATAAAAGATATCCCATTCTACGGGAATTGTATCATTTATTTTTTGCGCTATATTTTGATAGATTTTATTTAATTCTAATTCGAACACTTTTACATCAACCTCCTGTTTTATTAAGTATTTCACGTATTACCTTACGTTGGCCTTCAATTTGGTATTTATTTTAAATGAGTTTGGTCTTAGTGATGAACCTAAGTATACTGGTTCAATTTTTACTGATACTTTTTTAGGAGGCTTCCCACCTAATGCATTAACCCATTCTTTCTCCATATTATACCATTCTCCACCCGAACGATTAATCTGTTTATTTTGAGCGACTAAATTATCAATGTCACCGGATCCATGGAATTGCGTCCCTATCAAATGCCCACCATCATCATCCGGCAATCTATCTTCTCTTCCTGCAGCCACTTGCATTCCTGTGTTTCGTTTTCCTTTTTGAAGTATTAATTCTCCTGCCTCAACATCTACTATTCTACCAAGCTCATCTGTTGTATATTTATAACCATTCTCAGTAATATAACGCACGTTTGGCGCAAGTTCTTTCCTTCCATTTTTCCCTTTAATAATGTGCTTCCCAAGATCTTTCTCTTTTATCTCAGTTATCTTAGGAGTCTCACCCGTACCCTTAACCCCTCCACTCTCCAAATTCGAGATCCTATTCTGAATACTCGCCTTTGAGGCATCATGGGCTTCTTGGAATTTCCCGCTATAGTTCGTTCCAGTTCTAACGACACTTCCATCTGGCAGTATTTCTACATCTTTAAAGATTGGGGATATGGAGTCCGCACCTTTTGCTAATGTATTTTCAATTATATAATACTAGGAATTTATGTTAGCCTTAATTCATAAAAAATTACTTTTTATAAATTTAACCCAAGTTTCTCGTTACCACATTTCTATATTATAACATTAACTCAATCGTATCTTTTAAAGCTTCATTTACATTAATAGCCTTTTAAATAAAAAAACTGAAAGAGGATTAATCCACCTTCCAGTTTCTTCTTTCATTATTCTATCGGCCCCATAAATTGAGTAATTAAATAAACATGCTCGATAAGTTTGACTTTTTGTAAGTTTTCTACTTTTTCTGGTCCACCTAGTGCAAGTAAAGGTGTGTAACCAAAACATTCATCAATTTCAAGCTTTCCGTATTTATTTAATGCCTCCTGATAATGCTTCCAATCCAATGCTTTCTCTAAAAAATAATCATCTTTCGTATTTTTAAAGAAAAACTTAAATTTTCCAGCTACTACATCTACCGTACCTTTTCGATACTTAAGTAATAATAAATAGTTATTTTCCCACACAAGAATATCTCCCATACCTGTTGTAAAAATTGGGATAGCTTCTTCATAACGGATATAACTTTCCTTTAATATATCTAAATATTTTTCTGGGTTTATTGCTCTTAAGTATCCATTTAACATACTCCCAAACCCATAGCATTTCCATAAATCTATTATTTGATCTGGAACTTTCCCTGTATACTTTTCAATAACCTCTGTTGATGGTTTTTCGAAAGATATAAAATCATTTATATTTTCCATAGTATCCCCCTACTCCGATTTCAATCTAACATTAAGATATGTCAAATTTTTTTCTTCCTCTGATAAGGTGTCAGCAACTCGTCTAATTTCCTTATCCACATTACCAATCCTGCTTTTCCACTGCGAACCTATTGATGAATTAATTCTAGAATCACCCATGCCAGTTATTTTTAATGGATTTCCACCCGCAATTTGATCTGGGTCATGTAATGTAGCTTTATCCTTTATCCACTTTAAAGCTTGCTCTTCTGCTTCCCTAAATGAAAAACCTTCTTCCATAAATTCATCAATTTTATCTTGCACAGCTTGTTTTCGTGTTAATCTTTGAGCTGAATTTGCTTGTTTTGATCTCCCATATTTTAAAAATTAGTTCCGATTCTAAATAAACTCATAAACTGTCAATTTTCCCAGTCCATCTTCTTGGTTTTTTAATTGTCATATAAACTCATCTTCATTATGTTTCCGATTACGTTTAAATTTGATTCCAATTTCGTCAGTACGCGAGCTATTATTACCCACTCCGCTAGTTTTATTACTTCCTTCTAATTTACTATGCCCATGAGCAAGTTGATAAACGTCATCCTTAGTTACCGTACTTGCCTTTGAAAACTTTCCAGTTACTTCTCCAACAGTTGAAGGAAGCTTCACTCCTATTCCAGTATCCACCATCCTAACCGCTACTGGAATAGGAGTATTTTTCATAGCATCTAGTGCATTCTTTAAAGTCTTATTTTCCCTAGGCGATTGTACCACATTATTTCTACTCTAAAACACAAAAAAGCACTTGTTGCCTCAAATAGACAATCAAGTGCTTTAAGTTCATATGTTTTTAAGTAGCATAAATTTGTAAGATTTATAAGATCTGTAAGTTTTGTATTAACAGTACGACACCTTTTACATGCCATGACAACTACTACGTTAAAACTTACGAGTTTTTACGAGTTCGTTAGTTTAATGTACATTCCATGTGTTTATATTCATCGCCATGTAAAATGTCATCTCGCCTAAGCTCGTACTTCGTTTTCTATTCTATCATTGCACACAGCACTCCATGATGGTATTACCTTCATGGAGTCTCTATTTTCAAATATATCGTTTTTCTTTTTTCTAATTCAATACTTTAATTATCTTTAGTTCGCTTGCCTTATGTGTTAGTGATATATAACACCTTTCTTATAGATAGCTTTGGCACTATAGAGTGCTCCTAAAAACATTATCTTTCCTCTCTACACAAATGAATATAATGACCAAATTCAGGAAATACATCCCAGTTTCTTTCAAGGGTATCGCTAATCTCACGCTCCTCGACTAAGCCGGTCTTTAAATCCCTTTTTTCCATTGCTATATAGCCATTTTCTCGGAATCCAAAAATCAAGCTACTTACTTCTGTATCAGTTTCATCATCATATTCCCAATACGTAGCTGTTCTTAAAAATATCTTACTGTCACTCACAACTTCAAAATCATAATTTAAATACTTACGAATCAAGTCATCATAAAATCCCACCAAAACCCATTCATTTGTAACATTTACAATATACTTAAGGTTTTCATCTTCAGTTAATACCGCCGTATATGGTTCATGTTTTTGATGGTATGTGTATGCATCACGGTCATCTAAAATATTCCAAGGCTTCTTTTTAATGTCCGACCATTCGTCACAATAATAAATTTTCATAGTCAATTATACACCTTCCCTTTAATATCCCTAATAATAATCCTATTTTTTGTTGCTTCATCAAGAATCGTTTGCGGAATTGGTTTATTTTGAACTGGTACTTCTAATATTAACTCACCTTTAAGCCGCCCCCCTTTGAGAGCGTTAGGATTAAAAGGACCATTTGATATTTTAGAACCTGAAGGATATTTTTTTGTAATTTCATTTAAATAACTCTTAGCTGTCTTTTCTTGCACTTCACTAAGTTGAGTGAATTTTCTAGATACTATTTCCTTATTGTGCGCATATGAGTCAACTACGTATTTTTTACCCCCTACTTCTTTTGCTTCCAACTCTACCTCATTATAAGGGTAACGAGGACGATTTTCCTTATTAAAATTATTCCCTGCTTCCCATCGCTCTTTAAGCCAATCCGGTACACTTTTCTTTTTAGGTGTAGCTTCACCCGTACCCTTAGCCACACTACCTTCCTTACTAACTCCTGAACCTCCACTACCCTTAGCAAGTTGATAAGCGTCATCCTACCACATTATTTCTACGCTAAAACTCAAAAAAGCACTTGTTGCCTTTAATTGACAATCAAGTGCTTTCAGTTCATATGTTTTTTTAGTAGCATAAATTTTGTAGGTCTTCGCTTGATTTTATATTACATCTTTCTATAAAAAACTGCAGTCCAATTATATCTAACACTTGGGCTACACTTCATATCAGACATTTTTTCATATAAATGTTCTTAGTATATTATTTTTGTAACTTTAAACTAGCAATTAACTCATCTAAACTATCCGAAATCTCTTCAAATGAACCTCGTTCAAAATCCTCCAATTCAACCTTACCACTTACATTATCTAAAACAACTATCAAACCGTTCCCCTCTACACCTATTGGAGTCTTATCAACCTTATTATGATTGTTTTTATACCCTTCTAAATTACTTTCGAAGGAATCCAATTCAATATTTGGTAATACAGGTTCTAGCCTAATATAATGATTACCAATAAATCCATCTAAATCAGCAAACCAATAAGAATTAAAATAATCATCAATTGAAGTGTGCAGTTTAATTTCAAATCTTTCCTCAATCTTCGTTAAATCATTCTTATTATTTTTTTCAATAGGTTTCCATGAAATTTCTTCTTCATCATCCATTTCACCCTGATATATAAATGAATCAACTTCTTCGTTATATGGCGTTTTAAATAAAAAATCTAACCCTTTATCAAAATATTCTTTTCTTAAATTAAAATATTTGCTCATAGCATCCTTCATTACCAAAATAATCACCCTTACTTTTCTAAGAATTTTTCTAATAGTTCAGCATATTTTTGGTCATTTCCCCAAACTCCTGCGCTTTTCTCAGCATTATGAATCCCTCCTAAACCTGGATGTAGCTTTGAGGGTACAGCCACAGCTTGACCACCACCACCAATGTGATGATGTATTAAAGTGTCATTATATAATTCTTTTAAATCATATTGGGGAAAATGTTTTCTAAACGTTGGATTGTTTATAGGTGCGAATCCTAATTCTATTTTTTGTCTATTTGACCTATTAAACGCTTCTGGGTACTTCTCTAACATCTCTTTCCAATAAAAATCTTTATCGCGTAACCAACCCTCTGCATTGGTGTTTTTTTGCCCTTTACCAACATAGGGCATCTCAACAGTTAAGCGAGGATCCGCAGTATATTTAGCCTCTAGCTTACCTAAATCAGCACCACGATATGTTCTAATAGGATCATTAATATCACCTATCTTCTTAACCGTTTCACCCGTACCCTTAACCCCACCACTCTCCAAATTCGAGATCCTACTCTGAATACTCGCCTTTGAGGCATCATGGGCTTCTTGGAATTTCCCGCTATAGTTCGTTCCAGATCTAACGACACTTCCATCTGGCATGATTTCTACACCTTTAGCGAATGGGGTTACGGAGTCCACACCTTTTGCCACTAGACCTTTAATGAAGTAGTCCGCATCATTAATCTTATCTACGGTTTTCCAACCTTGTATTTTTAAATTTTTTAATAGATTATTTTCCTTAAGCGATTGTACCACATTTCCACCCAAATTTGGATTAAAACCAGGCATTCCGTCTTTGAATTTTAATATTTTGGCTAAATCAGCTAATTCACTCGTGCCTTTGAATGCTTTTACTCCTTTTCCTACTGCTCCAACAACTGGGATTGCATCTAATCCGCCAAAAATGATGTTTGCTGTGCGTTCTTCTTGGCTCAATTTCCGGTGTGTTCCCCAGTCTTCTCCGTCGATACCGCTTTTTATTTGTACACCTCCGTATACTACTGCGGCAGCGGCCCCGAGTGGTGGGCAAAGGATTGTTGTGATGATGATTCCTAGGCCTATTCCTATGTCTCGCACCATTTCTAGTTTTTTCTGTTCATCTTCTATCGATTTGTATTCAAATCCTCGTGTGGATGGGACTACTTTCTTATATTCTTCATAATTTAGTTTTGCATCTGGATTTTGTTTTTTTAGTTCTTTGTATTCCCCTCTCAGTACGTTATCAAATGCAGGTGAATCTCTAAAAATATCTTCTTTTATCTTTCTTCTTCTGTATTGTTTGTGGTACACTTCCGTAGCCTGCATGCGCACCTGGTAATACTGTCGTTGTTGTAGAGCCAATTCGGTTATTTGTTTCAAAACTGAGAATAGATGTATCTCTCATTTTTTGAGCGAATTTATCCATTTCTATTAAAACAGGTTTATCTATATGTTCAGAGACTAATCGCCCTGCTTCTCCGCAATATTTTTGTAATGTCGAATAGCTATCAAGTAATTCCCCGATTTTTTGCGATTGATCTTTAGGATTAAAATGGGTACTACCATCCGAGTCTAAATCTCGTATTCTTCCATCAATTCTTTTTAATGATTCATTTGCTTCCCGTAATTTCATGAGTGCATCTTTTGTAATTCGATTCATACCATCCCCCATGTTTTGCCATGGTTCAGGTCCATATTTCACATCCATCTCGTTTTCATCCCCCCAGCCGTATGGTGATTTCTACAACTTACTTAATATTTCACGTAATTGTTCGTCCTTTTCAAGCATTTCTACACATACATTTCCTACAACTGTCGCTGACCTAGAATAGTGTTCAGCCAATTCTAGTGTTTTGTGTAATATATCAGGATATTTTTCAATTACTCTCATCGCTTCACCTTTTTGATAAAAATCACAGCTTAATAAACTCTCAATATTCGTTCCAATGACGTCTACATGGATTTTATATATATTTTCTAACTTCATTACTATATCAAGTAGTTCTTGAAAATTAACTAATACTTCTTCTCCACCACCAGAACCACTATCTCCCATTGATACTTGCATTATTGAATACCTCCTAACGAGAATTGTCTCGGGTCAATTAACTTTTTATATGGCATTTTTAACACGTCATACAATTTCTTATTAATCGCATAGAGGCTCACCCAGTCATATTGATTACGATCTACATCGATTTGAACGAAATCTTCTCCTTCAGTAAAATATAAGAAACATTCCCATTTTCCTCCTCTATTACTTCGAGGCCTCGTATACGTTTCTATCGCTATAACGTCTTTATTTGATAAATCTTTTTCCTCAAATGTTTTTTGTTCTGCCTCTGTCATTCTCTTTGAGAAAAATGTATCTTCTATTTCCCTCGGTTCTCTCAATAAGAAAGGAATGCGTGTTAATAATGAAAAATATACGTCCGGCTTTGGTATGTAGTCGATCTCGTATTTTTTATTTGGTTCTATTTCTGTTAATACAGCCACTCGGTCTTTATCCTCTTTTAAAAAGCCAATTAATACATTATTCATTCTCGTGTATTCATGACAATTTTCATATTCCTTTAATAGTTCAATTATTTGAAAAGCTGCAGGGGTAATTCCATTTTCACTTGTAAGTAGGCCTTTTTCTTTTAAACTCGTAGTTGCTTTCGTGACACATTCTGCATCAAGTAAAATAATTGCGTCACGGTTTGGCAATCCAAATATATCGGTAACCCCAGCTGCACCTGCGAGAACATATAATTCAGCAGGTGCAAAACTCATTTCTTTCCCCATTCTTTTATCCCTCGTTTCTCCATCACAGTTGTTTTATCGCCCTTACTTCCGATTTATCTCCGTACGTTTGAATGCTTTTATCTAACTCTTTCAAAGCTTTCGTATGTCCTTCAAATGCCTCTACCATTTCTGAATTATATTGAATGATCAAATCAAGATAACTTAAAAATGCATCTCTCGTTTTTCCATTCCATTTCGCACCTGTGACATATGCTTTTAAGTCTTTCGCTTGGTTTAAAGAATCCTTCATACCATTTTCAATGTTTTGTGCGTAAGAAATGGCACTTGCAGTGTTACTTCCTATAATTTCAACCTCTTTACCACTCATGTTCGTTCCCTCCATTCTTTGTATGCTTAATGGATAAGTTTTTCAAATTCCTTTTTCTTTTCTTCAAAAGCCTTGGTCGCTGCAGCGTATGCTGACGCTTTCTCTGATTCTGCTTTCGCTTTATATTCCAAATACTTTGCATAAGCTGTACTTTTTGCAGATCCAACATCGCTTAATGCACTTTTAAAATAGGATACTAATGTATGTAATTCTTCATCCTTTTCATGACGTTTTTGTTCAAATTCAACTGCCGGAATTTTATTAGCTTCTAAACCATTACTTTTACTCTCATAATCTCTCTTCGCTGATTCAGCATCTTGAATGAATTGCTTTAACTCTCTTTCTTTATCTTTTAAATAATCATGTAAATCATCATACCGATCTCGTTTCCTCGCACTTTCTGTAAAACCAGACGCATTTAAAAAAGCATTGTACAATTCATCTAACATCTTTCTCCCCCTTTAGCGCAATAACTATGTAGTTAAATTCGTATATTTAAACATGAATATTCATTACATTAAGAATTAACAAATAATTATTTTTACATATTGCTATTTTATCAAAGGGATTTTAACATTTCCATATTTTATGAATGGCTTTCGCATTTTTCTTCAATAAAGTGAAACTTTAATCAATATGACTATGTATTTATTATTACCTTTTATCCAATTCATTCGTATTAAATCCTTGCTTGAGAGTAAGACCAGTTCTTTCTTATTTCATAAACAACTATTTCTGGATAATCCCAATGAAGCGTACGAGTAGGCTCCCGGACTCGTTTTACTATTCCTTGGGCTGTTTTGTTTCTATATTCATTCCAATATTTTGGCTCAGTCGCTCTTAAAAGAACGATAGAAAAAGGATCTGATATGAATATCAGATCCTTAACTTTAATTTCTTAATACATACATCTTTTTACACGATAACTGGTTCGTACGTGCTCAAATTATCATACTCAGTTTTTACAATACTAGGTGGAAGGTTAACACATCCTTAGATTCACCTTTTCTTGTAGCAGTGCATAATGTTTAATAAAATTAAAGCATATTTTTACTTACCAGACTTAATTTTTTCGTTATATTCTTCTAAAGTTAACCCTTTTTCTTTTAGATAAACGGCAACTTCTTTTCCTACATAACGATAGTGCCATGGCTCATACTTAATGCCAGTAATATTCTCTTTATCTTTTGGATAGCGGAGAGTAAACCCATATTCTGCAGCATTCTTATCTAACCATTTGAATGCATCGGTAGTTTCAAATTTTGCATTTAAATCTTCTACAGTATTTTGCCATTCAACTGAAATAATGTCTAACGCTAATCCAGTATGATGTTCACTTGCACCAGGATACTGAAGATATTCCAATGCCTTAGCACTAGCCTCTTTATCCGACAAACCTTGAGATTTATAGCTTTTAACTGAAGCATCATAATAAGTTTGTTGTAATTTTATAGCTCGATAACCTGATCTTAAATAAAGATTGATTCCCTCTTTTTTTGCAGCTGCTACCATATCCTGATAGGAAGTTGCAATTCTACTATCTATTTTCATATTTGGCTTCGCATTTTGAGTGATACTTGTTAATTCAATTCCTAGTTCCTTTGATAACATATGCTCTCTATTTACAAGGATAATTCTCCAATCATTAACATCAGAGATAGGTAAAACATCTTTTTTCTTCGCATGTATTTCATTTTTATTTTTATCGTTATTATTAGTAGTTTCCTGAGATGTTTGCTTTCCACTACAAGCAGCAAGACTCCATCCCATTGCTAATACCAATGCTAAAATTATAAATTTTTTAATTGTATCTCATTCCCTTTTTGTTTATTAGTCTTTATACCAATTTCCCAACACGTCTCTAGGAATCTCCTTGAAATCCTTCAAAGAAACCGGGCCGACAAATTTTTTAATTCCATGTTTTTTAGAATTTTCATCCGAATAATCTTTTAAAAATTGAATTTTAAATTGTTTCTTACCATCAGCATAGTCGGTTACTGTCGGTACGATTGCCGCTTGTCGTATACCAAAAGTTTTATCTTCATACTTAACAAATTGTACATAAGATAATCCTCCAACCAATGTTTCTAATTTTTCTTGCGCAGAAATAAGATTTCCAAGAGAATAATAGATTAGCGTTTCATGTCCATCTTTATTTTGTTTCCACTCAATTGGTTGAATTACATGTGGATGATTTCCAATTACTACATCTACACCTAAATCTGTTAAATATTGAGCAACTTCTTTTTGTTGCTTTGAAGGTGTTGAGGTATATTCTACTCCCCAATGCACCATAACAATCACCATATCAGAGCTACTCTTTGCCTTTTCCACATCATTTTGTATCGCTTTTTTATCAATTAAATTTAAAGCCCGAGACTTATCAGCTGGAATTTTAATTCCATTCGTACCATATGTATAATTTAGTAACGCAAAACGAATACCATTTTTTGTAATCGTTTTTATTTCATTACGCTCGTTTTTACTCTCATTAATACCTACTGGGATAACATCCGGATATTTCTTCCAGTATTCTCTTGTATTCGCAACACCTTTAATACCCATATCCATAGCGTGATTTGTCGCTTGCGTCACTATATTGAATCCAGTGTCCACTAAAGATTGGCCTACTTCTTCAGGTGTATTGAAAGTCGGATATCCTTGTACTTTTAAATTATTTCCGGCAATCGGAGTCTCCTGGTTCACTATAGCAAGATCACTTGATTTAACAGCTTTTTTGATATTTTCATAAATATAATTATAATCATATGAACCGTCTTTTTGTTTGCCATCTTTAATTACTGCGTCATGATATAAATTATCACCCGTTGCTATTAAATTCACAACCGATTGTACTTTTTTATCTTCCGTAAAATTAGGAGACTGTTGGATAGGACTTTTATCTACCCAATTCGGTGCTTTTAATGATGTATCTATATTGGATTCAGCCGGTGGTAATGAAGCTTTAGATGTCTTAACATCTGTATTACTACAAGCGGTTAAAAGCACTAAAAAAATAAGACATACTAAAAAAAACTTTTTACTTCTCTGTAAAGTATCTAACATGTGATCCTCTTTTCTGTTTTATTCCTTATAACCTGTTCTAACAAATCATTCTTTAAAAAAACGTATTTTGGTTTTACCCTTAATTATGGAAGGACACTCTGTTACACCTGCTTCGGAATATACTAATAATTGTTTTCCGCTTTCTAGCAATCTATCGATTCCATCAGAAGTAATAGATTACTAGAAAAACATAATCCATCAGGATGTCGACTAGTTTGATATACCTATTCCAATTGCAATAACTCGTTTAATATTTAAACAAGATAGGAGAATCGTTCATATAGCCTCTTCTCTCGCTTTATGTTTAAGGTGCCTCCAAAAAAGGGATCGTTGCTGTACCCCTTTACATAGTGCGAAATTTTTGCAACTAATTTCTTTCATTCAAGCGACAAACATTATACCGATAACAATAAGTAAGACCCAAGAACTTATTTTACCAATATACGAAAAAAGTAGCAATCTTTTGTCCCATATAAAGAAGCCCATTAGGAGAAATGAACGAGAGATTCATTCTATTCAATTCCTTCATTGATTAATAAAAAAACAAGCCATCCAACTATTGGATGGCTCTATACTATAAAGAAAATTTGTTATTGGATTACTTCAATTTCCCTTCAAAAACAATCTTCCTACCGCACGGCTCAACTACTGTTTTGCCGTCTTTCTTTACTTCATGAAAGATTGGCTCTTCCATACGACGAGACGGAGCGTAGCCTTCTTGTTCCATACGTGCTAAGCAGTCTGTAATTGTTTCATTTTCAAGTACTTCAAATTTCTTTTTATTAGGTTGTTTTGTCATGCCCTAACCTACTTTCTATTTTTCTTGATGCAAATTGATTTTTCATGTAGACCATATATAACATTGCGAGAATTCCCATTATAATCATAACCGCAATAAAAAAGCTTGTATACTGTATTTTTTCTATAAATACGCCGCCTAATACAGGTCCCATAATACTTCCTAAACTAAAAGCGATTCCGGATAATATATTACCTGCCGGTAGTAAATGTCTCGGTAATAAATCAGTCATAAATCCAAGCCCTAAAGAGAAGCACGATCCAATAACCATACCCGCTAAAAGCATGCAGGCAAAGACGATCCAGTAATATTGATCAAATACGGCGGCAAGTAGAAAAATGCCCGTACTTATGCTAAACGTCCACGTTAATATACGGTCCCTTCCGTATTTATCACTCAATATACCGAGCGGAATTTGTGTAATAATACCCCCAACTGCAAATGCTGGTAATAAGAAGGATACATCTGAAACAGACCACCCTTTACGAAGTGCATATACTGGTAAGTTACTGTTTAGCATTGCTTCAAGTACGCCATATGCAAGTGGTCCTAGCAGTGCAATCCATCCTAATCCAACAACTTGTTTATAACGAGAAAATGATGATTCACTCTTCGCTTCTCTTTCATCTTGCGCTGGGAATGCATTTTTTGTTGGAAGTAGTAAAAGCCAACCTATTAAACAAAGTACAGTAGATATAATAAATGGCGTTGCAAGACCGTACTGCACAGTGCTTGCTAAATACGGGCCAACGGCAAAACCAATTCCAAAGAATACACCGTATATCGATACTTGTCTCCCTATTTTACTTGGGTCTGATGTTGTCGTGATCCACGTTTGTGTTCCGACATGAAGCATATGATCTCCGACTCCAACTAGAAATCTAAGGATAAACCATACCCAAAACGAAAATGTTTGTGTAAAAAAGAATAATGAAATAATAACGAGAAACCCACCTATAACAATAATCGGCTTCATTCCAAACCTTTGCATCGGTTTTTCAAGAAACGGCGAAATGACTAATATCCCAATGTACAATGCCGTCGCATGAATACCATTAATACTTGAACTAACCCCTTCTTGTTCAAAAATCATTGCAATGGCAGGTAAGAGCATTCCTTGTGATAAACCTGAGATTGCTACAATCCCAACCATAATCCAAAAAGTAAAACGCATTGACATCCCTTTCCCTCTCCTTCTCACGCTTCCACTTTTCATTATAAACTGTTTCTGCAAATGCGTGTACGGATATTCACAATAAAAAACAAGCTAAAAGAATGAACCTTTTAGCTTGTTATCTTATCCTTCCCAAACTTGCGCTTTCACATTGTTATGAAATTGCTTAAAGTATGGATGTTTATAAAAAGCAGTTTCATATAAGTATTGCTGTGCGTTAGCGATTGGTGGCTGCGGATATTGCATTTGTAAAGGAACTACAGCTGGCGAAACTTGCATATACAGCGGGTTTATCATCATTTTTGTATATGCGTAATGATTATATGGCGAATAAGCGATGAAAAATGGTTGATGCATTGATAATCTCCCCTTTTACCTACAATGTTATAGTATATGCAATACCTTTCATTTCGAGGATTATTTCTGTTCTAACCAATTCTCTACATGTTTTATAAATACATCTAAACAATCAATAAACGGCGAGTGTCCGCAATCTTCTAATACCTTCAACTCTGCATTTGGCAAATGTTTCGCTAATTCCTCACCGACTACTTGGGGTACGACATAATCTCTATCGCCTTGTATGACGAGTGTTGGCGCTTTAATACGATGAATTTGCTTACTTCCCTCTACAACCCCATTATGTTCATCTGAAATATTAAATGTAATGAGCGCATAATTCACATCTACGAAATTACGTTGCGTTAACATATCATCTAAATACTTTTCATAACGGTCCGGTTCAGGTTGGTTATGCGTATATATTAATAGATTCCATACTGTACGGTAATATAGTTTGTTCATATTTTTTATCGCGTCTAATACTGGAGCGATTTGTACTGGATCTTGTGCAATTTCTTCTTTCGTCTTTACTAAACTTGATACAATCGGCTGCCCATTCGTATCTTTTTTAAAGATTGGGTAACCTTTCATTCCTACTGATTCTACTAAAATTAACTTTTCTACAAAAGTTGGGTGATTCGCTGTAAATTGCATCGCAACGCCACCGCCCATTGACCAGCCCATTAATGAGAATTTCTCTAGCTTTAACTCGTCGATAAATAATTTTACATCTTCTGCAAAGTCTTGTAATGAATCTATCGATTGATTATACGTTGATTGTCCAAACCCTCTTAAATCAAGAGCGTAAATATGGTATTGATCTTGCAACTTTTCAATAACTAAATCCCAATGTTGTGACGATGTCATGTTCCCGTGAATGAGTACAAGAATATCTGTATTTCGCCTTCCAACTTCCTGATATGCAATCGTTTCTCCGTTCGATAGTGAAACAAACTCCATTGTTGCAGGCTTAATCATCACAAGTTCCCCCATTCTATTTAATAGAAAGAAAATTCTTTACTTAATTAAAGAATAGCACGTAGAATGTACGTTCGCAACATAAAACCTATAAGAATTTTTTACATAAATCAACATGTCTATTACTAGACAATTATTATAAAAAAGTATATAGTTAGCTAGGTAACTAATTTGAAAGGATCAAAATACATGGACGAAAAACAACATTTTTTTCACATCGTCAGCCAGACTTCTCGAAAGTTTACGAAGAAATTTAATGAACGTGTATCTCCAACAGGGTTATTTAGTGCGCAATGGGCTGTTATTTTCCGCATTAATCAAACTGGTTCTTGTACGCAAACAGAATTGTGCCAGTATTTAAATGTTGAATCACCAACGATGACTCGTACATTAACACGTATGGAAACGATGGGATGGATTATTCGTACAGAAGGTAAAGATCGCCGTGAGAAGCTCATTTCTTTATCCGAAACAGCGATAAAGATGATTCCAATATGGCAAGAAGAAGTTGATACTTTCGAAGAAAAAACGCTAGAAGGTATTAATGAAGATGATTTACATCAAGCATTTCAAGTGTTACAACAAATTATTAAAAATTTAGATTAAATTGGAGGGATGACGATGCAAAGTGAGAAACTTTGGACGAAGGATTTCCTCGGAACTTGTTTTAGTAGTCTATTTCTCTTCTTAACATTTTACATGCTTATGACTACTCTGCCTGTCTATGTAATAGACGGCCTAAAAGGAAAACCTGAGGAAATTGGTTTAGTTGCAACTGTGTTTCTTATTTCTTCTGTTTTATGTAGACCATTCACAGGAAAATGGCTCGATGATTTAGGAAGAAAGAAAATATTATTTATTTCACTTTCATTATTTTTAGCCGCTACTGTTATGTATTTCGGTGCGCAAAGTTTATTCTTATTACTTGCCCTTCGCTTCTTACACGGTATTGGGTTCGGGATGGCAACGACAGCTACTGGTACGATCGTAACTGATGTTGCGCCAGCTCATCGACGAGGCGAAGCACTTGCATATTTCGGCGTATTTATGAGTCTGCCGATGGTAATTGGTCCTTTTTTAGGTTTAACAATTATTTCTCATTTTTCGTTTACTGTGTTATTTATCGTTTGTTCCGTATTTTCATTACTTGCATTTTTATTAGGACTACTTGTAGATATTCCACACGAAGCACCTGTTAGCAAACAAAAACGTGAAAAAATGAAATGGAAAGACTTAATCGAACCATCTTCTATTCCAATTGCACTTACAGGATTTGTTTTAGCCTTTTCTTATAGTGGTATTTTATCCTTTATTCCTATTTATGCGAAAGAACTCGGTTTAAGTGAAATTGCAAGTTACTTCTTTATTTTATACGCACTTGTTGTTGTCATTTCTCGTCCATTTACAGGAAAGATTTTTGATCGCTTCGGTGAAAATGTACTCGTTTACCCTGCTATCATTATTTTCACAATCGGAATGTTCATATTAAGCCAAGCACAAACTTCATTTTGGTTCCTTGGCGCAGGTATGCTAATTGGTTTAGGTTACGGAACATTAATTCCGAGTTTCCAAACGATTGCGATTTCTGCCGCTCCAAACCATAGACGTGGTTCTGCGACAGCTACGTATTTCTCATTCTTTGATAGTGGTATTGGCTTTGGTTCTTTCATTTTAGGTATTGTCGCAGCGAAATCCAGTTATCATAATATGTATTTTATCGCAGCTATTATCGTTGCGTTCACTTTACTTTTATATTATGGATTACACGGACGAAAACAAAAATTCAAGAAACAACCTACAGACGGAAAAATTTCCGCTTAACGTTAATAAGGAAAGTAAACTTCCCCGTTTACTTTCCTTATTTTGTATTTCTTTCAAGACGAGCGTATACTTATAGTAGAAATAAAAAGGAGGGCCATATATGAAACTAAAAAAATCTCCCCTACTCTTACTTATACTAACATTCATATTTGTAATTACAGGGCTTGGGTTTACTTACTTCAAACAAAATAAAACGACCTCATCAAAACATAATGTGACAAAAGAAAACTGGTTAAATGACCCTTACTTACGTTGGTCATATACCCATATGAAAGAATTCACTTTAGTTAATAACGTAAAAAACAATCCTGACCAAATTGCTCACTTCCCTTCCGCATTGCAAAACTTAGACGATTTTGCTGTGGAGCGTAGATTCGGAAATACAACTCCTCTAAAAAAACTTTTAGACGATAACAAAACAGATGTTTTTGTCGTTGTACATAATGGACAACTTGTTTACGAACGATATTTCAATGGGTATAAACAGAATGAACCTCATGGTATGGCATCATTAGCAAAAGTCTTTACCGGGGCAATTATACAATCTCTCGCTGAAGAGAATCGTATTGACTTAGAAAAAACAGCTGACACTTACATAAAAGAATTAAAAAACACACCGTTCGGTTATGCCACACTTCAGCAATTAATGGACATGCAAGTTTCAGCAGAATACCCGACCCACGGATATGAGCAGCCTGGGCTAGAAAATCAAGATGCACAATTATATTTAGCTAGCAATATTTTACCCCGCGGCAAAAATTACGACGGTCCGATGAAAATTTATGATATGTTACGAGAAGCCGAAGAAACTGCACCGCCTGGTTCTTCCTTTTCTTACAATAACGGATCAACAGAAACGCTCGCTTGGATTATTAGAACTATTACTGGTAAATCACTAGCAGAAAATGTAAGTGAACGAATTTGGTCTCAAATTGGTATGGAAGAAAACGCGTATTACGTTACAGATGAAACAAAAGTAGAACAAGCTAGTGCTGGATTAAATGCAACTGCTAGAGATATGGCGAGATTTGGGCAATTACTATTAAACAATGGAGAATATAACAGAAAACAAATTCTCCCTTCTTCTATTACAGAAAGTGTAAAAAATGTCCAAGAAGGTGAACTTGCAATTGGCCCTGGAGCTTCCATTTCTTATCATAATCAATGGTGGATTCCGCACAATGAACAAGGTGCTTTTGAAGTGTTAGGTAGTTACGGACAAACACTTTACATCGATCCGAAAGCAAATATGGTAATCGTTCATTTCTCTTCTAACGCAACGCCAAGTAATGAAATACATTCGACTTACTCAAATATGTATGTTGATATTGCCCATCATTTAGAAAATGCTGAAAGAATAACTGCTTATAACACGCCTATCAAAATTTATATAAGCAGTTTACATGTTTAATTAAGTGTTTAACTAATACATCCACACCTTTTGGAGAATTCGTTAAAACACTTCCCTTACAAAGATTGTCTGTTCATATTGGTCGAAAATTTCTTCTATAGATGAAAATAAAGTTTCTTCCGGGATGATGAACTTTATTTTTTGACCATTTTTTAACATAAAGGAAATTGTTCCATTATCATTAAAACCTGTATGAAACGTTCCTCGTTTATTTAATAGTACCTCTTCAATTGTATTTATTTCAATTGAAAAGGTATTCTTTAATTGCAAGAGTTCATGTATATTGCCAGTATGTATTTTTGTATCTATTTCAGTTTCTAAGTTTAATTGTTTTTTCTCAATTTTTTTGAACCAAAACAAAAACAATAGCTCTGAAATACCAGGTAATTGTTTTTTATAAGCATGTCGACTATGAAACTGTCCGCCAATCTTTATAAAATATATACAGTCACCTGTAACAAAAACTTTATAATACATATCTGCCGTAAACATTTTAGGCTTTAAAAGATAAAAACTTTTGATCATAATTCCCCCATCAATTTTAAGTGTATTTGTATAAACATTTTTAGCTAGGTTTGTGCTTAAACATATTTCTCATGTAATGCAACACTATTGTATTGAATCTCCTCTCCCTTTGCAACAGTTGCTTTGAAGCCAGCTAGTAACCTTTCTCTATACTATCCCTATAAGTGCTACCCCATTTCCAACCGTATTCTTCTAGTATATTAAAAGCAGAATCTGATACAAGGCTCTATATCAACCTATCAATAAATTACCACCCTGCAAATATCTGAATTTTCTTTATGTTGGAGGTTATCTCCTAAACAACCTCGAATAATTGTAATACATATACATAAGGAGGGTGATCTATTTTGTTTCGTTCCTTTACAAATGGTTGCGTCGCCTTAGTGCAACGCTTCTTGCCAGAACCGTTTATTTTATCATGTTTACTAACTGTTTTTGTTATCTTCTTTGGTATGTTTGCGACTCACCAAACCCCTGTAGAAATGATTAATCACTGGGGTAATGGAATTTGGGGCCTCCTCGCCTTTTCTATGCAAATGGCACTTGTACTCGTGACTGGATCTGCTTTAGCAAATGCTCCTCTTATTAAAAAGGGATTAACGAAAGCTGCCAGACTACCAAAAACGAATGGACAAGGCATTATTGCCATTTCAATTGTAAGTTTACTTGGTGCATACATAAACTGGGGCTTTGGAATTGTTGTATCTGTTTTATACGCAAAAGAAGTGGCAAGGCAGCTGGACGGATTAGATTATAGACTAGCAATCGCCTCTTCTTACTCTGGATTTCTCATTTGGCATGCGGGTCTTTCTGCCTCTATCCCTCTTACGTTAGCAACAGGCGGTGAAACGTTAATTAAAACGACTGCTGGACGTATTAAAGAGGCGATGCATCCAGATGAAAAACATACGATAACTGTAGATCCTAGCGTGTTCCATGAAGAAGCCGCTGCTCAAGAAGTAGAAAAAAATACATTCGCTGAAAAGATGGAAAATAGCATTATTATTACACTTTGCGTTGGATTGTTAGGTCTCATTTATATTTTCAATTACTTTTATACGAAAGGTTTTAACCTTACTCTCGATATCGTGATTTTTATGTTATTAATTGCAGGTCTTATTTTCCACCGTACTCCGATTCAGTATATTCGCGCTTTTTCAGACTCTACGAAAAGTGCTTCTGGCATTTTACTTCAATTTCCGTTTTACGCAGGAATTATGGGCATGATGATTGGAGCAAATAGTGAAGGACTTTCACTTGGAGGAGCTATTTCTAATTTCTTTATTAGCATTTCAAATGAAACGACTTTTCCGCTCTTTACATTTTTAAGTGCTGGCATTGTTAACATTTTCGTTCCATCTGGCGGCGGTCAATGGGCTGTGCAAGCACCAATTATGATTCCAGCTGGCGCTGAACTTGGTGTACCTGCTGCAAAAACAGCAATGGCAATTGCATGGGGCGATGCTTGGACGAATTTAATTCAACCTTTCTGGGCATTACCAGCATTAGCGATAGCTGGTTTAGGTGCTCGTGACATTATGGGATTTTGTGTTGTGAACTTACTATATGCGGGTTTTATCATTAGTCTATGCTTCTTATTTATTTAAACAAAAAGCTAGTTTTATACTATCTTTTTTACATAATAAATCACTTATTTCCCACGCAATTTATAACCTTCTCCCACTCTATCTCCGTAAGATGTAATGACTCAAATGCAAAAAAATCTTCACACACTTTTTCAATTAGATGTGGATTTTCCCTCAAAAAATTCCACTGTAACGCTTTAGGAAGAAAATGCATTTCATATTCTTTACTTCCCTGTACTACCTCATCAACTTCTCTTTCACAAATTCCTCTTATCAAGTAGTCATTTCTTAACTCTATTTGAATTCTCTGAAATGTTTTACTACATTTTTTCAATTGAAGTAAACACGTAACATACTTCCGAAAAAGTTCGCCGTCATACTGAACACAGTTTATAATACGGTCGACTTCATTCATAATGTACGAGCCTTTTCTTCTATTTGTAATAACCATTTTTCACGCTTTGATACTTTACTCGTTTTCACAGATTGAAACACTGAACGTTTTATATCGCGAATGCCACAAAAACGTAAAACACCTCTCTTCATCATAATCCAATCTGCTGATCGATATAATAGTGCGACGTACCATAACGGTGAATCTAGCGTATTAATCACCCACGCCTTCTTACCTTTCAATAAGCCTTTCGGCAGAGCCCCTTCATATTTATAAGCAAATCCAGCTACGAAAATACAATCGATAAATCCTTTTAAAATTGCTGGCATCCCCCACCACCATATTGGATAGATGAATAGAAGTGTATCTGCTTCTTCTACTAACGTTCTGTACCGAGCTGTTTCTTCTTCATTTACTAAATCACGTCTTTTCTTCTCTTCATTAAATACGAGGACTGGATCAAATTGTTCTTTGTATAAATCAAGCAGCGTAACTGAATGATTTGTTTCCGGTAGTCCTTTTTGCACATGATTTAAAATCGCCGCGTTAAAACTTGAAGGATTAGGATGAGCGTATACAATTAGTACGTTCACTACATAACAACTCCCTCTATACGTTAAAGTTTCCCCTTCTTTAATAACTTCTCTAAAATTTGTACGTTTTTCGAACTTTGCAATAATCGATTCAATAATATAAGTAATTCTTCTTTTTCTAAATCTTTCAGTTTCTCTTGCACTCTCACCAGCACCTTGAATATCATAAACAACTGCCGCCATATGCTTACAAAGATTCTCATATGGACATTCGCAGCTACTTTCTGAAAAATCTTCGAGATCGATAACTACTTCATAATTTCCTGCATTTCCAGTAACGAAAGCAAACACTTTTTTATCATGTATTTCAACATCTTCTACATGTCCATCTTCATAATATTCATATCCCTTATCTACAATGTACTTTGGGATCCATTTCGTTATATCTTCTAATAAGTAAGCGTACATAATTGTACGCCTTCCTTTAATTCCCTTTTGACTTCAAAAATCCTGTATGTTATTCTAATAACTGTCAAATAGCAAGTCTATATGACAAAACGACTGACACCTATTCGGCGAAGGTGTCTCTTTTCATTTGCAGCCGATATGAATTGCCTCTTTCAGGCACATTCAATTTTTGACACTACACACTCAACACCATTCCCTGTATCAGGCTGCTTTAGCAGTCTTTTACTCTACATACTCCGTTATTTTAAGAAAAAAAGAGAGCTTAGCTCCCTTTTCTCGCCTTATACAATACCCCTTTTTCAGCATAGAGATATTCATCAGCTAATGTAATTTTCCCATCCAGTTTTAGTTCGTCTAATAATCTTGATAAATAAAATTGATGCAACATCTTTTTCGTGAATTTTCCTTCATGATGCGAAACGATATGTTCTTGAATATCTAACAATGATATCGGCTTATCTTGCTCTATCATATATTCATAAACTGTACTACGCAGTTTTACGTATTTTTCGAGTGTCACAGTAATGCGCAACCCCTTTCTTCTTAATATAAATTTTCGTAATCGGTTTTTTTGCAATAAAAAAACCTCTCCGATAAGAAGAAGTTACGTATATATCTTCGTCTTATCTCCCAGAACAAATATGTTCTGCTGGAATTAGCACCTGCATCGCGGTTGCTGGGTTTCATCGGGCCAGTCCCTCCACCTCTCTGGATAAGAAAATATTCACTTAATTCTTACTATACGTAATTCCACTTTAATTGTCAAATAAATATAACAAATTATATTTTCTTCCTTACTGTTCATACTACCCATATACGAACACGCAAGGAGGATTATGAAATGCATCAAAATGCTCGCGGATATGTACAAGATTCTTTTCAATCATTACAAGAAGCTAAAAATTGTTTAGAAGAAGCGCTCGAAACAGTTGAAAAAGATTTTAATCGCGCTCGTATTGAACAATCACTTTATGCTGTTGAACAAGCTATTCAACGTTGCGAGTACACCGTTCATATTTTAGAAAAAGATTAAAAACTTCCCATCAATTGATGGGAAGTTTTTTCAAATGGCATACTTCATAATTATTGCCGTTATGATTAAAAAATATACAGAATTAGCAATTTCTAAAATTCCTACTTTTATAATAGAAATTTTTTTGCCATACAACATAATCGCTCGAATGACACTTGGTATAAAAATAAGAGAACACCACGGATTAATCACAAATATGATTATCGTTAATACGATATGATATCCCCAAGATATAAGACGATACTTCGGGTTATTTTTTTCACGAATCATCGTTTTCACATAGAACGTACTACCTAAAAAGTATAAAAATGAAATAAGTGCAATGAATATAGCTGTATGATCGATTTGCTTCATTGAAAAGTAATAACTAATTAACCCACCGATACAAAACACAATGATTGCACAAATATCATTTAGCAATGCTCTTTCATTTTTTTGACGGGCGTAATACATATTCACTATAAATAATGGAATCATTACTATTACGAATAAAAGAATTCGCCACTCATATAATAAAGAAATCATCCCAAATAGGAACGCAATGCTGAAATAAACAATAGCAGCTTGTAAAAACTCTTTTTTTCGTCTTTGCTTTATGTACGTAAGAAATGGATACGTGGCTAAATAGATAAAAAACCACGCTAAAAACAATGGAATATGATAAATAGTAGGTTTCCCAAGTATGACACTTAATAAAAAAGGAATAACAAGCATGGCCCATGCACCATGTTGCTTCGGAATAACTAACTTCATTAACTATACACCTCCCTTTTGAAAAAAGTTCTCACCTACCATTATACAAATAATTTTATATAATAACGGATGTATATTAAATCGATTTTTTGACAAAAAAATGCTCCTTACAATATGTAAGAAGCATGAAAGAGGCAAACGAATATGTAAGTCGCGACCCTACCTTATATGAGTATGCTTTTCTATGTCACGTTATGCTCATCTAATATACCGTATTTCTTTTTAAATCTTGTAAGAATCGTAATCCATGAAGTACTAAATAGTAATAAGAAAATAACATTCGAAATCGCATGGCTCAAATCAAAGTAAAAACTTGCGATATAATACGAAATGACAGTTTCCCACGTTGCTTCTCGTATAAAACCGAGAAGGCCCCAGAAATTCATAATCCAGCCAAATAAAAAACCAACAATTACTCCGTAAAGAAGTCTTCCCCATAGCTTTTTCATAAAAAATGTATTACGAAGTAGACCTGCTATAAAACCAATCATGCCCCACGAAAACATTTGCCACGGTGTCCACGGACCTTGTCCTAAAAAAATATTAGATACGATTGCTGCTGTAGCACCAATCATAAAACCAGTTTCACTTCCAAAGACAATTGCAGAAACGATAATGACAAAAGAAGTTGGTTGTACACTTGGTAAAATAGAAAATGGCACCCGGCTTACTGCTGCAATTGCCGCTAATACAGCAACGAGAACAATTTCACGTGAAACAAACGCCTTTCTTTCAAAACGGATATAGAAAGGTAACATAATAACCGCTAATATAAACAAACTACTTAACATGTAATAACCGTCCATGACAAGTGTCGTAAAGAGTAATGTGCCGATTATTACTGCAAAGATACATATTATGAATGCAACATATCTTTTGGACACGCTTCGTACACATCCTCCCACGTTAATGCATATGGCAATTCTTTTCGAATGAATCGATTAATAGATGTTGTATAAAAGAAGTTGCCGCTAAAAAATTCTTTCGGTGCATCATTCATAATGACTGTTCCATCAAATAACATCATACATTGATCAACGTATTTCGCTGCAAATTCAATGTCATGCGTCGCCATTACAATTGTTGTTCCTTCTTTTTGTAGCTTCCTAAATAGCTCTCCTACTCTTTCTTTCTTCCATGGATCTAACCCCTTTGTCGGTTCATCCAGTAATAATAGCGTTGGCTTTGATAATAACGTTGTACATAGCGCAAGTAATTGTTGCTCTCCTCCGCTACAATCATGCGGATGGCGTTCTTTAAGCGCATGTAACCAAAACTTTTTCAACATCTCTTCTGCAATTTTTCTTCCTTGTTCTCCATATAATTCACGCGCACGTTCATAAACCTCGTCCCATACTGTATCAAATGTAAAATGGTAATACGGATGCTGCGATACATACCCAATACTTTTAAAACGTTCTTTCGAATCAATTTTATGTATTACTTTTCCGTTCCACTTTACTTTCCCTCTTCTCGCTTTTTGTAATCCTGCTAAAATCGTTAACATTGTAGACTTACCTGTACCATTCTTCCCAACGAGTGCTACCCATTTTCCTTTTTCAATCGAAACTGATAAATCACGTAAAATAAGCGGACTATTTTTTTCATATTGGAACGAAATATGCTCTGCGCTTAAAATTACCTCTTGCTTTTCACTTTGTGCTATTGGCTCATTTACATATGATATCGCTGCAAAATCATTCATTTTCATTTGCGCCTCTCGCACTGTAAACGGAATATCTCTCACATTCCACTCTAAAAATAGCCTTGGAATTTGCGGAATAAATGGACGGAATGTTTCTACTCCCCACATATCCGTAATAACAATTTTAGGACTACCATCATACATAATACGGCCATTATCCATACAAACAACGCGTGTTGCAAGCGGGATAACTTCATCTAAACGATGTTCACTTAAAATAATCGTAATTCCAAGTTCTTCATTAATCCGTTTTAATAATCCTAAAAACTCTTTTGCAGCGATTGGATCTAACTGCGCTGTCGGTTCATCTAATAATAGCAATTTCGGCTGCATAACTAATACCGCAGCTAAATTAACAAGTTGCTTTTGCCCACCAGATAACGTGTGAACAGATTGATGCAATAAATCTTGAAATCCTAAAAAGCTAATAAGCTCTGCTATTCTTTTTTGAATAATATGTGATGGTAATCCGATATTTTCTAAAGAAAATGCTAATTCTTGAATCACTGTATCCATAACGATCTGATTTTCTGGGTTTTGAAATACCATCCCAATTTCTTGGGCAGATAACAAATCAGCTACTTCCTCTATTAAAACACCCTCATAAAATATCTCTCCAGAACGCGTACCAATTGGAAGTAACTCCTTTTTAAAATGTTTTAATAAAGTCGTCTTCCCAGATCCCGATCCTCCAGCAAGTGCAATAAACTCACCTTTTTGAACAGAAAGAGAAATATGCTGTAACGCTTTTTCATTTTCATCAGCATATACAAATGATAAATTGTTTATTTCTGCATGCGCCACCATATCCATTCTCTCCCTTCCATTATGATTGGTAAACTAATAAACATCGTAAATACGACAAACATCATCCCATCGTATTGCTGAAATAGAATCGATTCGACTTTCGGATAAATAATCAATTTCCCCCCGCCATAATTACTACATATAATAGCCGCTATAAATAAAATGATTAAATAACTGAGCGTATACCAATCGCGCCTTTCCATTCTATAGCGAATATACGTCGTACGCTTCGTTACACCAAATCCACGAGCTTGCATAGAATCTGCCGTTTGCAGTGCATCTTCTAATGAACAAATTAATAATACTTGCAGCAATTGCATACCATTTTTGACGCGTTCAATTATCGAACCTGAATCTACCTGCACACCTTTCGTCTTTTGAACGAGTGTGATTTTCTTTAATCGCCTTATAAACAAAGGAACAAATCTCACTGTAATCATCGTTAACAATGCAACTTTCGGTGAAATTCTTGAAAACAAATATAAAAATTTATGACTGGAAATAATATCATTGTATGACGCAAACGTAAACATAACTGCAACTAGTAATAACCCCATTACTATTCCAAACATAATCGCCTCAAGCTTAATACGGTCATCACCTAACCAAAATAACGTAGTTCGACCTCTATGCGTTAATAACGAATTAAATAAAATTACCATAAAAAAGAAAACAATTGTGCTCGGTAGCATCTTTCTTATCTTTTCGCTATTTCCTTGCATCACATTTAACATAATAATTAATACTATTGCTCCAATTAAAAAAAGAGGATGAAGACCCATCATACATAGTATCATCACCCCGATATAATAGAAAAAATTCACAAAAGGATGTAAAGAAGAAAAACTTATTTTCATAGCCCTTTACCGAATGCCTTTCTTATTGTAATACGTATACCCACTCAATTGTATCTCCTGGTTTTACCGTAGCTACACCAGCACTATGGTTTGGAAAAGCACCGTTCACACGATATTTCCATCCACTAGTATCCGCAATATCTTTTTCATATAAATCATTAATACCTTTTACATAAATACTATCTCTAGATCCGCTTGCATCAACATCTAATCCTGTACGTTGCAATACTTTATACACTGTATCGCCTTCTTGTACATCCATCTTTTTCGCACCCATTATATATCCGTTATTTCCTTTTACCGAGATTGTTACTTGTTTTGCTTTAGGTACTGGTGGTACTGGTGGTGGCACTGGGTTTGGTGGTGGTACCGGTGTTGGTGGAGCTGGTACACTATTGTTCTCTTCTGGCTTTTTCTTTTGCTCCTGCTTCGGTGTTTCTTTCGGCTGATTCACAACCTTTGCTTCTTCTTTTACTTCTGGTGCTTTCGGTTGTTGTTTCTCTTCTTGTACTTGTTGCTGCTCTGGTTGCTTATTTACAGCAGGTTGCTCTTTCGGTTGTTCCTGTTGTTTCTCTTCTTTCTTTACCTCTGGTTGTGCCTGCGGCTTTTCCTCTTTCGGCTTCTCTTCTACTTTTTGTTCTTGTTTCTCTTTCTGTTCTTCTTGCTGCTTTTGCTCTGATTCAGCTTGCTTTTCTTCTGCTTTTTCTTCTGGCTTCGCTTCATCTTTTTGTTCTTCTTGTTTCGCTACCTCTTCTTGCTTCGGTTCTACCTTCTTTTCAGGCTTTACAGCTGCCTCTTCACATCCGGCAAGTAGCCCGAGCGAAAGCAGTAAAGAAATGAACCATTTCACCTTACTCATCCTATCTCTCACCTTTCATACGAAAATTAGGAGCAAATAATTGCTCCTAATTTTTTGTTAAGCTGCTTTACGTCTCCATAATACATATGCAGAAGCAATACATAATACCCCCATACCTACTTCTGTTGCTGCACTATGAGATGATGCTCCTGTTTTTGGTAGACTGTTACCGTTTCCGATTTTTTTATTCTTAACCGGTTCGTTATCTACAACTACTTTTAGATTTTCATCTTTTGTTTCTTGTTGTACTTGTTTTTGTTCTTTCGGTTCTTCAGTAACTTCTTTTTCTACTACATTATTTTCTGGTTCAACGACCTTTTCTGGCTCTTCAATCGGTTTTGGCTTAATTACATCACCAGCGTCTACATTAGACCAATCATAAATAGATTTTCCCATTTCCTTAAATTGAAGTAATGCTAAAAGAGCCTGTTCTGTAGCCATTCCGTTACCATTTTGATCACTTGGTAACCATTTAAATTCACCATTTGAAAGTTGATATGATAATAGGTTTTGCATTGCCTTATGAAGACGGTTTTGATCTACATCTTTAACAAGCGATAATCCAATAATTGCTTGCGCAGTACTATTTGAATTTTCTTGTCCATCAGCTGAAAAACCGCCATTTTGCAGCTGTTCGTTATATAAATACGCAACAGCTTTTTGTATAGCTGGTTTCACATCTGATCGCTCTTGATAAGGAGCTAATGCTGATAAAACCATACCTGTTACATCAACGCTACTAGCACTATCTTTACTACCTGAACTATTATAAGTCCATCCACCGTCTGTATGCTGATTATTTAACAGTGCTTCCACTAGAGCAACTCTGTTCCATTTTGATTCAACTGGAATCTCATACTTCTTCGTATCAAATGCAAGTAAAGCAAATGCATAACCTGTAACAGAATTCACTTTATCTGACTCATACAATTTTTGAACTAAATTATGTCCACCTACATTTTTAGGGTCTGCACTCATTGCATTCATCATAATAATTGTTCTAGCTAAATCTGTCGCTGAAAAACGGTTAATACGCTTTTCTACTTTTTCAGTTACTGACTTAACATAATTTAATTTTGCCTCAATTGGCACATTCTTTCCAGAACGAGAAAGCGCTACAGCTACCCAATCACTTTCAATTCCATCTTGTAACATCTTGTCTGATGTTTTAGAAATGGCTTCATTTAATTGTGCACTTGGAACTTGAATGTTCTCTTGCTGTGGTTGTTCTGTTTTTTTATCATCTTGACCTTCTGGTTTTGGATCAACTGTCGGTTTACCATTTTCACCTTCCGGTTTTGGATCAACTGTCGGTTTACCATTTTCACCTTCTGGTTTTGGATCGACTGTCGGTTTACCATTTTCATCTTCCGGTTTTGGATCGACTGTCGGTTTACCATTTTTACCTTCTGGTTCTGGTTCTTCTGTTTTGCCACCGTTAGGTTCTTCTGTTTTACACGTCCCGAACTTATCTAACGTTTCTTTCAATGTTTCCTGGCTTATATTGCTCCAGTCTGAAACAAAGCGAAAGACAACAACATCTCCAGATTTTAATTTATAACTATCTGCTCCGACTTCTGCAGACTTATCATTTACATCATACAGCCAAGCACTTGTAGCCCCGGCCATTAAACCGTCAATTCCTTTTACATATGTTCCAAACGACATCGTTTCAGATTCTACCTTGTCCCCCATGACCTTTTGCAGCAAACTTAAAGCTGTTTCCCCATCTTTAATTTGCTCTTCTTTCGGGCATAACATAATGCCTTTTTGTGATTCCCCAATAATTGCAAGTTTTGCTGTATTTTCTTCAGCAAACGTAATATGTACTGTATTCGCAAAAGAAACAAATACAAGTGTCACTGCCATTAACGACGTAAGCAGCCACTTTTTCAACATTGCCATCCCAAAATTTCCTCCCTTACTACCATTTACACAAAAAAAGGCCCTTCAAGGGCGTGCGATTGACACTCTCTTTTTGTAAGTGTCGAACAAAAATGTACAACACCTCCTACCCGCATTATTCGCGGCTATATTTGTATAGGAAAAATAATTTTGTTTATGAACGTATCATTGTGATAACATTCACTTTTCTTGGCACAACTTACTTCCATTTAAGTTATCGTAAAACGATAAACCTATACATTCTGTAAATTTTAAATTTCTGTATTATTTTACTATTGACAAAGAATTTTGTCCATGCTTTATCGGATTTATTTTCTAAGAATAATAACTTATTAACTCTTAACTATGTAAACTCTTTTCACTAATAATGACGCCATCTTCATCCGCATAAACATATTCATTTGGATTCCAATCCACTTGTCCAAAATGCAATGAAATATTTCGTTCTCCTTTTCCTTCTTTCACACTTCTATTTGGCATTGTCCCTAACGCTAAAATACCAATATTAATATTCTTTAGTTCACTAGAATCACGAACATACCCATTCACAATAATTCCTGCTAGCTTTCTTTCTTCCGCAATAGCTGCCAAATTATCACCAAGTAACGCACAATTCCTAGACGCCCCGCCATCAACAACTAATACTGTTCCTTCTGGTAATGTTTGCAATCCTTCCTTCACTAGTACATTATCATCTTTCACTTTTACAGTTGCAATTTTCCCGTGGAATTGTTCTTTCTTCCCAAAAGACCGAAAAGACTGGCGACATATTTGTAATTCCTTTTCAAATTCATCACATAGATCTGTAGTTTTCCACATCTTGTTCCCTCTTTTCCTTTTTCTTTCTACATAACATATTCTTGGCTTATTATCGTTTCCCTGTCTAATATTGCAATAATTTGTATGTACGGGAAAAGGATACAAAAACTATTGCCTTAAGAAGCTACCTTTATTATAATCTATTTCACGGATTAAATTCAGAATATTAAAATTAATGAGGTGAAGAAGGAGGAATTTTATGCAAATACAAACTGAGGCAAAAAAACAACCTAGTAAACAAAAGTTTAAAATGCCTGATGCGTACGTACTACTATTTTTTATTGCCTTACTTTGCGCCATTGCTATTTATTTCGTTCCCGCTGGAGAATTTAAAAGAGTTACAAATGGGACCGTTACAACGACAATACCGGGAAACTATCATTCTGTTCCACAATCACCTGTAGGATTTGTTTCTTTTTTTACCGCTATTGAAAAAGGAATGACACTTGCTGCTCCTATTATCTTTCTAATTTTATTTACAGGTGGAGCCATTGCAATTCTTGAAAAGACAGGTGCTCTTGACGGTTTAATCTATCATGTTATTAACAAATTTCGTAATCAGCAATTACTTTTCATATGTATTGTCGCCGCACTTTTTTCTATTCTTGGAACGACTGGCATTATCGTTAATTCAGTTATCGGTTTTATCCCCATTGGTATCATCGTTGCACGCACATTAAAATGGGACGCTATCGTCGGTGTAGCAATTATTTATTTAGGCACTTATGCTGGTTTTAACGCTACTATTTTATCCCCCTCACCTTTAGGCATTTCACAAAAGATCGCAGAACTTCCGATGTTTTCGGGAATTGGTTTACGCACAGCTATCTATATATCTTTTTTACTTGCCACTATCCTTTATATTAATTGGTATGTAAAGCGCTTGAAAAAATCGAATAAAGGAAGCATTCTTGGCGACAACTGGTTTCCAAGTAACGCTCTTTCAAGCGAAAAAGAAGCAGAGAAAAAAGAAGTTCCTTGGACGATACGTCATAAATTAATTTTACTCGTTTCAGCTTTATCATTAATTGCATTTTTAATAGGCGCTTTTCGTCTACATTGGACGGACGCAGAAATGACCGCTACTTTTATTTTCATAGCAATTACAGCCGGAATAATAGGTGGCATGAAAGCAAACGATATCGCTTCTACTTTTCTAGCGGGCTGCCAAAATCTCATATATGGTGCTTTAATCGTCGGAATGGCTCGCTGTATTTCAGTCATTTTAGAACAAGGAAAATTACTTGATACAATCGTTAACCAGCTCGCACAGTCTCTTGAAGGACAAAGCCCTGTATTTGGCGTTATCGGTATGTACGTAAGTAGTGCTGCATTACATTTCCTTATTTCATCCGGGACAGGAGAATCGGTTATTTTTATTCCGATATTAGCTCCATTAGCTGATTTCATGCACATTACACGCCAAGTTACAGTACAGGCTGTTATGCTCGGCGAGGGTGTAGTAAACTGCCTTAATCCAACTTCCGGTGTTTTAATGGGCGTTCTCGCAGCAAGCGGGATTTCTTATGGAAAATGGATTCGTTTCATGGCTCCACTTGCACTCATTTGGTTTATCATAGGACTTGTTTTTCTTATTGTTGGGGTGAATATTGAGTGGGGACCTTACTAAATACTTAACTTGATAAATAAGTACTATCGTTCCATATAAATATCTATTCTATTTCCCTCACTAGTCCTATAAAAATCATTTATTCTAGTAAAAATATAAGAAGGGATTGATCATAATGATCAATCCCTTTTATCAAAATATAATACCTTTAAAGATCTTAGTTCCAGATTTTATTTACCCATTCAGGATGATCAATAAAAGGATTGCGGTTATGTTGATATTTTGTAAAAATCACTTCATTACGCTTTCGCTCTAAATCATCGACCGGGTCTTGTTCATTCCATTTTAATAAGACAGATAGTTTCCCCATGTATGGATCTTTATTGTTATTTACTTTTTCATTCAGTTCTAAATCTATTTCGCCGTTGTCTCCCTCGTAACGAACAGCCATATAAAACAGCATTCTAGCAATATCTCCTTTTACACTATCACGAGGTTCCCAAGAATCACTATCATATTTACACTCTGTCGCTTCAGAATGATTCACACCACCATTATCAAAATCTAGATTTCCACGTGAACTATTTACAGATACATCCGTCGCTCTTAAATGATGTAGATCTGTTCCAGGTCCTGCAGTCGTTCCAAAGTCACCGTGAGATTTTGCCCAAACATGCTCTCGGTTCCAGTTATTTACTCCTGATCCATTCGTAAGTTTCCCTTGCGAACGACCAGTATATAAGAGTATCACATTATTTTTATTATTTGGATCTTCATCAGTATCTCTTAGTGCTTCCCAAACCGCACTGTATGATAACTTTGTATGATTATCAATAATATTATGCAGTTCCTTCTTTAATTCTAACCCCGTTTTTCCTATTGCGTTATTATAATATGTATCGTCATAATTTTTCACAATAATCTCTTGTGCTGATGCAGAAGCTACTTCACCGTGTATAGTATCTGTGAATGATAGAGATGCAGAACCTAAAATAAAAAATGAAGACAGTGTAATCATAGCAATCTTTGTATTTCGAAACTTCATATACCCATTTCCCCTTTAAAATATAATTTGAAGCTATTCACTAAAAAATGCTTTCTAACTCCCGAAACCTTTTAGAAACCCATACCCCTTTTCTGTTTATTTAATACAAGACTCTATCCAGTCTGTATCACTTCTAAACTTTTTATTTATTCACATTCCAAACAATTTCACTTTTAACAAGAAATATCCTTCTCCTATAAAGATTATTAAAATATTCTTTACAATTTAAAAGTAGTTTAATATTAACTTATAAATTTAAATTTATTTATGCAATAATGCATATTTGATAAATACTTTAAAAAACAGTTTGAATAAAATGCATTCAAAGAAAACCGTGCCACAAAACAGATACAATCTAAGACAGAAATAATAAAAATCAAGATGATAGCTCGACTTTTCCCTTTTCCATAACTGTCTTTATTTTTGTGTAAAACCTTTCTTTCTCTGAATAATACGCACAAAAATAGATTGGATACCATGTAGGCACCAATCTATTTTAATTAAAGAAACTGTGTCAATTCTGCGTTCACAACACGTTGTGCAGTAATAATAACATTTTCAGCTGTTAGTCCATAAACACTATATAGTCCACCAGGTTGATTAGGAACAATTTGAACTTCATATTCAAATGCTTGTCCAAAAGTAGGATGAACTAAACTTAGAGTTGCAAAAGTAGAAGCATTAGAATTCACATTGAAGTTTACCTGTTCAATTAATACTAATGAACCGTCAAGTCTAAAAACTCTAGCTACTCCAGTAAGTGGGCCCGCAGTACGGTTAAGGATCTTCACCCTAACTTTATTTGCGTTAGCAGGTTGATTTCCTACGTTTTCAATTGGTCCTGTAGTAAGAGCCATATAACATCACCTCCATTATATTGTTATGATATTCATTCATACGTATTAACGTTATAATCTAATTACTCAATTTATTTAAAATAAAAAGAAGCTTCAAATTCTATTATATTTAGGTCATAGATATTAAACTTAATAAAAAGGCATCTAGCTAAGATTTTGAAGTGCTACAAAATCAAAAATTTTATATCACCACAGTTTTCTACGAGAATCCAGTGAACAGCTTATTTACATAATTTTCGTTATTGGAAGTAAACACCAATAAATAAGCGTATTACTATTCTTTAAATGAGTAACAGTTCTAAAATTGATTTTTAATAGAGAAAAAGGGTTACAGATTCGATTGTAACCCTTTTTCCAAATATTTTTTGTTTTATACGATTTCTATAATGATTACAGGACTGAAGTATGATTCAAAATAGCATTGATTATATGATTCCAATCGTCACAGTGAATCTCGTGACCCGATCCTTCTAAGGGTAATAACACAGCATGCGGAATTTCATTAACAAGAGCAAGACCATGCTCGTATGAAAGCACTGTATCTTCTGTACCATGGATAACCAAAGTAGGTATATTGATTTCTTTTAATCTCCCCTCATAAGAATCCTCACCTTTAAGAAGGGAATGATTAAACATACTGAGTAGATTATTTGCCCGTTTTATTTCGTTTTCTACCTGCTTATACGCCCTCTTCTTATCGAATTTATGCTTTGAACCACAAAGTAATGCTGATCCTGCAACCAAGTAATTTGCAACAGATTCTTCATCCGACCAATTTAGTTTGGCCGCATTAGTATGGTAAGCGAGTATCTTTTCATCGATCGGAGGCAAATTTCGGTCGTTATCTTCAGAACCAAAAATACCTGATGCAATCAAAGTTATACTTATAACTCTCTCAGGGTTCCTTAAGGCTACAATTTGAGCAATCATTCCACCTAATGACATTCCAACAATATGTGCTTCGTCAATATGATATGCATCGAGTACCCCAATCGCATCATCAGCCATATCTACCACAGTATAGTGGGAACTCCCCGGTTCATAAGTAGTTGACCGTCCGACATCTCTATTATCATAACGAATAACATATCGGCCCGTATCAGCTAATTGTTGACAAAATTCTTCATCCCAATAAACCATTGAACACATGGCTCCCATAATTAGTAAGACTGCTGGATCTGCTGAATTACCAAAGCTCTCTGTACATATATCAATTTTATTAATTTTAATAATCTGTTCAGTCATGATTAACTCCTCATTTCATTCGTATTTAGTTAATAAAAAAAGACACAACCAAATAAACCCACACATTTTGAAAAAAATAGTCAGGCATAACGAATTGTGTTTAAAATTAACGTAAACGAATGCACTTGATAATCATGTTAAACACTCTCCTATATAATGAAAATAAGGATAAAACCCTTATTTTCATTATAACATAGCTCTATCAGTAGTAATATAGGTTCATTTCTTCTTATTTTATAGTTAAAAAAGTAATTTTTACTGTATGAATCTGCACTCTTAGTTGAAGAAAAGACGATGTATACAATATCCAAACCAAATTAATATAACGTCTTATTATCAGTAGTTAATACATCTAGAAGTCTAAAAAACATCCTCCAGTTAAGTACTCTGGAGGATATACATATTTCCATAATCATATTCTTACAAGAAGCCACACAAAATGAAACCTCTTTAGTACCCAAAAGGCTTACTCTTATCTATTAATAACTGTACATCGTCTTGCTCCTCTACAGATTAAACGCTCGGCTTCTCTTAATGAAATTGGAACAAGTACAGCTTCATCAACATCGTCTTCTACATCAAAAACCGCAAATGCTTCCCCACCTACGATTAAAACACAAATGAATTCTACTTCTAAATCATCATTAGACCTAGGAATACAATTGGAAATAGTACAACGTTGAATACCCCCTGCTAACAATGTTCTAGCTTCTTGCTCAGATATTCGAATAAAAACAAATTCCTCTATGGCTACATTTCCAACTTCCACTTCAATTTCTACTAAAAGAAAGAATCTGTTTCTAATTCTCACTATACAATTTGCTCCAATTGAAATAATATCTTCATTCATTCTTTTCACCTCCTTTAACACTATAAAATTCACAAAGAGGTGAAATGGTGTGGACAAGCAAACAAAAAAGTTGTTTTTTTGAAATGTGAGACATTAGTTAACAACTATCATCAAAAAAACAGAAAAAATACCCTACACAACAGGAAGTTTTCTCTGTTTTTAGTCTGTATACGATATTCAAAATTAGTTAACATAACGTCTCATTATCAGTAGCAATGAAAAAGGAGAACCCTGCTTTCACAAGTGAAACTTCTTTTTTAGTTCTATGAATCTATACATTCCTATCCTAACGCGGTTTTAGTGCTCTTGTTTGTTACTGGATTAGCCAAAAAACTGTATAAAATCTTGCATACTATTAGCGTGTTTTTTCAAAAATACTGGCATCCCCCAATTTGTGCTTTCTTATGGATATTTCTTGACCCCTTATTAAAACACTCTCCGTTTTTTTGTCTATCTTTAAGAAATAAACTCTGCTTGTTTATTTCAAGTTCTTACATCGAGGATTTACCTTCTCCCAAAGCCAAACAAACAATTCAGATTACATGCCTATATCAAACTAAACATTCAATCTTTATCCAGTTTGTAAATAAAAAAGGACAATCAGCCCCATAATGGACTAACTATCCTATAAATTATTATCTAAATTCAATAAAGTGAAACTTTAATCAGCCCTCACCAATCGGGCTTTTACGGGCAGTTGATCCCCACCTAATTTCTTTGCTTCCGCTGAATTTTGAGGTGAGGGTCTTACTGCCCGGCAAATAGCGGGATAAAACTAGAACTTCTTTTCCTATGTATCATTATTTCGTAATTTCACCAAACTGCGCTCTCGTCACTTTCGCCAAGTCATCTACTTTAAGCTCAATTTGTATACCGATTTTCCCTCCACTTACAATAATCGTATTAAGTGATTGAGCACTTTCATCAATACATGTAGAAAATAGCTTTTTCATTCCGACTGGCGAACACCCACCGCGAATATATCCTGACACTTTCGTAATATCTTTAACGGGAATCATTTCAATTTTCTTTTCACTTACTGCTTTTGCGGCAGCTTTTAAATTTAGTTCCTCATCTACCGGAATAATAAACACATGATAATTTTTACTATTCCCTTGAGCGATTAACGTTTTATATACTTCTCTCACTTCTCGTCCAATTTTCTCGGCTACTGATACGCCATCAATTTTCCCATCGTCTGGATCATATGACATCATCGAATATTCAATTTTTTCTTTATCTAATATTCGCATCGCATTTGTTTTATCTTTTTTCATAACGTTCTCCTTAAAACTTTATTTCATATCATTAAGTTTTCCTTTATTATACACCCTTTTCCATTTCTCCTACATAACTTCACGTATTTTTCAAAACTAAAAATATTGATAATTCAAAAATCATCTGATATAATTTGGAAAAACTTATGTTAAGGAGAGATTTGTAATGCGAAATTTTAATACTTCTTTCCAACTTCATCATCATACGTAACGCCGTGTATCCGAAGAAAAATTTTTCTTCGTGGGTACAGGGCTTTTCCTGTTGACCCACGAAGCGTTCATAAAGCTATGTGGGTATTTTTATACCTGCATAGCTTTTTTTAATTTGAAAAAGGAGTGATTATGATGGAAATGAGAAATGTAAAAGGAACGAAAGACTATTTACCAGAGGAGCAAGTGCTGCGAAATAAAATTAAAAGAGCTTGTGAAGATACGTTTGAACGATACGGATGCAAATCTTTAGAAACGCCGACGTTAAATATGTATGAGGTTATGTCTTACAAGTACGGCGGTGGTGATGAAATATTAAAAGAAATATATACACTTGAGGATCAAGGAAAACGTGAGCTCGCCTTACGATACGATTTAACTATTCCATTCGCAAAAGTCGTGGCAATGAACCAGAACATCCGCCTCCCTTTTAAACGTTATGAAATTGGGAAAGTATTTCGAGATGGGCCAATTAAACAAGGAAGATTTCGTGAATTTATACAATGCGACGTTGATATTGTCGGTGTAGAATCAGTCATGGCTGAAGCGGAACTCATGAGCATGGCGTTTGAGCTGTTCCGAACGTTAAACTTAGAGATAACGATCCAATATAATAACCGAAAATTGTTAAATGGTATTCTTCAGGCCATTAACATCCCTACTGAGTTAACAAGTGACGTAATTTTATCATTAGACAAAATTGAAAAGATTGGGATTGATGGTGTACGAAAAGATGTATTAGAGCGCGGAATTTCTGAAGAAATGGCTGATACGATATGTAATACTGTATTATCTTGTCTAAAGCTTACAATTGCTGACTTTAAAGAAACTTTCAATAACCAACTCGTTGCCGATGGCGTAAACGAATTACAACAATTACAGCAATATTTAATCGCTCTCGGAATAAATGAAAATACGATATTCAATCCGTTTTTAGCAAGAGGACTCACAATGTATACTGGCACCGTATATGAAATCTTTTTAAAAGATGGATCGATTACATCCAGCATCGGTAGCGGCGGTCGTTACGATAACATTATCGGAGCATTCCGTGGTGATAATATGAACTATCCAACAGTCGGTATTTCATTCGGTTTAGACGTTATTTATACAGCACTATCGCAGAAAGAAACAATCTCATCTACAGTGGATCTATTTATCATCCCGCTCGGGACAGAATTACAATGCTTCCAAATTGCCCAGCAATTACGTTCCACCACTTCCTTAAAAGTCGAACTTGAACTAGCAGGACGCAAATTAAAACGCGCCCTTAATTATGCCAATAAAGAGAATATCCCTTATGTGCTTATTATTGGTGAAGAAGAACTTAGTACAGAAACCGTTATGCTAAGAAATATGAAGGAAGGTAGTGAGGTGAATGTCACCCTTTCTTCTTTAAGTAGTTATTTATAATACGAACCACCCTCGTTTGGGTGGTTTTTCTATTTTATAGATAATCAATAATTAGTTTACATAAAATAATTACAAGCTACTTAAAACTAAAAATATATAATATCCAATTACCTATTATTTTTGGTGATATATAGATATTAATTATTTTAAGAGGATTTATTTTGAAAGTCTACATACAAGAACTAAAGTGGCCCACAGGGGCCTCTCACCTTTTATTACTTCCTTGTTATTATTTATTTCGGGGACTTGTTAACCTATATGAGATACCTTTACTACTATTGATTGCTTTACATATCACTACTTTTTTATTAGCTAAAAAGGGAGCCATGAATACGTACGCTAATTATATAGGTATTATCATTACTCTAGTTGCCTTCTTTCCTTATATAGAAATTCTTCTACATATTATAGCAGCCATTTTCCTTTTATTAGATGCTGCTTCTATGAATGCAAAAGAATTTTATGATTCATAGATGGATGAAATGAAACTTTAATCCATAGAGTTTTGAAATAGGTCAGCAAAAAGGATTTACTTTTTAAGTAAACCTTTTTTCATTTTTAATTACTTTCCTTACTCCAGAATAATAAAAGAATATTCTGTTTAATTTTTATAAATTTCTAAATATTTATAAAACATTCAAATTAACATACATTTTAGTTATGTAAAAAATCTAAGTTTTAAGGAGATGAATCCATGCTTAAAAAGTTGATAGCAGGTGCATTATTAACTGTTTCGTCGTTAACTGGAGGAGTGGGATTAGTATCAGCTAGTACCGAAAAGGATTATTCGATTTCCTCTTTCGAATATGTAACTGTAGATGAAAAGACTGTTGATTCGTTTAACAAATTGAGTGCTCCATCAAAGGAAGACATAAAAATAACATTAGTTCTACCGAAACAAAATCAAAATGGAGACTGGTTATCTTATGGATTTTCGAGCAAAGAAAGTTTAGAGTCTTTTATTGAAAAAGATAAACAAAGGTTGAATAATTCAATCACTCCCCTTGGTGTTGGTGGAAGCGGACCTGGTAGTACAGACTTCTATAAACACACAAATCAAGGTAGCGAGTATTTTTCTCTAAGTAGCGGTTATAAAAACTTGTCTGCTAGTTGGCAAAATCAAATTGTTTCTGTACGTACAGCATCCCCCACTGCTAGCTATTCAACAACGCTATGGGAACGTACTTCAACGGACGGATATGGAAAAGGTGTTGTTTTTAAACACGCTGATTGGTATGGTCAAATTGCAAACTTAAATAATTTTCCAACTTCAGCAGTTGAAGTTAAAAAGTAAAAAAATTTAAAAATAAAAGGTGTTTTCACGTATGAAAACACCTTTTATTTCTACAATTATTTCTTCTATAACAATTTCAACTCTTAACTATTATTTTTCGTGTTCCTACTCTCCAAAACTTTCTCCATATTATGAGTTGCCCATTCCATCATTAATAGAATCACTGGACGTAGTGATTCACCAAGCTCAGTTAACGAATATTCAACTTTAGGTGGCACTTCACGGTATACTTCACGATGTATAATGCCATCAGCTTCAAGTTCTCTCAGCTGAAGTGTTAACATTCTTTGTGTGATATTAGGTTTTAATCTTTTTAATTCATTAAACCTCTTTTTCCCATCTAATAAATGATACAAAATAACACCTTTCCATTTTCCACCAATCACCTCTACCATCGCTTCAACTGGACAAGAATATTTATTTAAAAATGGGTAATTTATATTATTTTCGTTTGGACAATCCATAATAAATCCCTTCCCTTAACATTAGTATCTTTTTTGATACTATACCACATAAATGTGCGTACTTGTATCTATGTTACTTTAAAAATATAATTTACTTACAAAATAAATTAACGAAAAGAGGAACTTTTATGACAAATACAAACGAAATTACAAAAGAGAAAATTATGGAGGCTTTTCATTTCAGACATGCATGTAAAGAGTTCGATCCTATGCACAAAATTTCAGAAGAGGATTTTAAATTCATTTTAGAAACAGGCAGATTATCTCCTTCTTCTTTTGGATATGAACCTTGGAAATTTATTGTCGTACAAAATAAAGAATTAAGAGAAAAACTACAACCGTATTCATGGGGCGCTGGTGGGCAACTTGCAACAGCAAGCCATTTCGTCATTGTTCTTTCAAGAAACATTAAAGATATGCATTATGATGCAGAGTATATTAAATATATGATGAACGATATTATTGGATTGCCTGAAGACACTCAAAAAATTAGATATGAATTCTTCAAAAAGTTCCAGGAAACAGATTTTAACTTATTACAATCCGATCGTACTGTATTTGATTGGGCATCTAAACAAACTTATATTGCTTTAGGTAATATGATGACGAGCGCAGCTCAAATCGGCATTGATTCTTGTCCGATAGAAGGATTCGATAAAGAGAAAGTAGACTCCTTACTTCGTCAAGAAGGCATTATACAAGGCGATAATCTTGAAGTATCAGTTATGGTTGCCTTTGGTTACCGTAAAGAAGATCCAAAACGTGATAAAACAAGACAGACTATGGATACAATTGTTGAATGGATTAAGTAATATAGCACACACAAATAATGCTCCTAATAGCTGGATACTTATACTAAAGAACTATTAGTCGTTTTTCTTATGTATGAATTTGGTTTTTCATGGAAAGATATGTTAGTATGTATACAGTTTGAGTGCTCTATTTTTAGAGTCGAACAGGAGGAGAATGAATATGTCTGATATTGAAGTTGGCGAAGTGTTTACTCTTAGTGATGAGAATAACGAAGAGCAAGAAGTAGAAGTACTTGGAGCGATGGATGTCGAAGGTGCAGAATATATTGCAGTTGCCTTTGTTGAAGATATCCAAACAGAAACTGAGGAAGACATTGATATTTTCTTTTTAAAAGTAGAAGAAGATAATGAGTTTTCATACATTGAAAATGATGAAGAGTTTGATAAAGTATCTGCTGCGTTTGAAAAGATTTTGGATGAGCAAGAGCAAGAATAGTATGAATGAAAAACATGAGGGCGGATGCATATCCGCCCTCGTGTTTTTATTCATCACTCATTCAGTGATTTATGCAGTAACTCCAGTACATCTTTCATCGCAAAAGGTCCATCTTTTTTAACATGCTCCGCAAATTCTGAAACGAGACGTAATGTTCTCACACTTTCGATTGGATGTTCTCCTGATGCACTTTCAGCTGAAAGCATAACTGCATTCGTCCCGTCCAGTACAGCTTGAAACACATCAGTCACCTCTGCCCTTGTTGGAATAGAATGATCTACCATAGATTGAAGCATTTGTGTTGCTGTAATGACATATGTATTCGTTCGATTACATTCCTGAATCATCATTTTCTGTAAAAGCGGAATGCATTGATACGGTAACTCTACTCCTAAATCGCCCCTTGCAATCATAATTCCATCTGCTTCTTTACATATATCTTGAAAATTCTCGATTGCTTCCATCGTTTCTATTTTTGCAATTACATTAGGTGACGTTTCTTTATACTGTTGTATAAATTCTCGTATTTCTTTTATATGACTAGGTTTTCTTACGAAAGAACACGCGATAAAATCAACATTCTCCTCTAAAAGAAACTGAATATCTTTTTTATCTTTCTCTGTAATAGCTGGTAAACGAACAGCCGCATCTGGTAAATTAACTCCTTTATGAGATGAGATATTGCCACCTGTTTTTACCTTCGTTTCTATTTTGTCCGTACTTATCTTTTCAACAATTAATTCAACTTCTCCATCATTAATTAAAATTCTACTGCCTACTTTCACATCATTCGGTATTCCTTCATAATCAACACTCGCTTCTGTATTACTCCCTGTAACTGGTTCTGTATGTAAAATAAAAGAATCTCCTGCCTGAAGTGTAATTTGCCCTCCCTTCACTTCACCTAATCTTATTTTAGGTCCTTGTACATCACCCAAAAATTTAATAGAGTCATCTAATGATTTCACTAAACGAATGATGTCTTTATGACTTTCATGCGTGCCATGCGATAAATTCAGTCGAACAATTTTCATACCATTCTTTATTAACTGCGCTAACGTTTCTTTATTATTACTTGCGGGTCCAATTGTACAAATTCGATCGATTGTCATTTTTGTTACCATCCTTTTCTTAATAAGGTTCCCATATGAACTTAAAAATAACAGAGATTCTGACATGAATAGATTTAAATTTACACGAATTTCATAAAGTTAAACCTGTATCCCTTGCTGGCTAAGCATTAGAAGATATATTCGCTTTTTTGCAAATGAAGACATGTTGAATCGAAAGTAAAAGAAAAGTTAAGTATGGGATAAACCATTGAGAGTTTCGAAATTTTCATATATTGTATGAATTGAGTTCGAACTCAAAAATTTAAAAAGGTGGGAAAATTAGTGAATATGAAAAAATCTTTATCGGTGACAACTTTAGGGTTAGCGGTTTTAGGTTTTGGTTTTACTAATAACGCAAGTGCTTCAGAGGTCGATGCTGTAGACAAGCAGCCCGTTTTAGTTGACTTTGATACAATTCAATCAACAAAAACATCTAGTGTTCCTAGTTTGACTGTTGCAGCTGCACCTAAGAATGACTCTAACATTAGCGTATATACTCCCTTTTTTGGTAACCCATATGCAGTTGCTAAATCGAAATCAACTACGACCGAAGACTATGTTTATGCAAAAGCAAGAACTTTCAATGGCGATGGCTCATTAGTAAATACGAAAAGTAATAGTGCAAAAAAATCATCCTTTGTAAGTGCTACAGCGGCCAACACAAGCATTTATTATGGAGATGATTACGCTATCGGTAACCATACCTATAAATTAAGTGGTTATAATGATGTGAATCACGAAACAAAAGCTTTCTGGTAAGAAAGAGAAAAAAGATATGCATCTTGCGTATCTTTTTTCTCTAATATTTTACATATATTGAGGTGCTATTTATGAAACAAATATATATTATTAGCGGTGTTTTACTTATTTCATTACTTACAATTTATATTTTGTTCAATACTTCAATCATACAACCTCATCCACCTTCCATAGAAAATAAACGAGAGCAACAAACCAATACTATTTCTTACGGATTGAAGGATAATCAAGGCCAACATATTAACAATGGTAGTACAATTACTAGTGAGGATAATAAAATTAATGTAACATTATCATTCGTACATACTATTAATGAAAACCGAAAATATGGATTAATTGTTCTAGAAGATTACGAACAAAAACCTTTTAAAATAGAAGATACTACTAATGAAATATTACACTATTTTTTTGATATGAAACCAAACAGTTCAATTACTACGAAAATCTCTTTACACACTTCTCCTAATGCAAGTGAATTAACCTTTTTAATAATAAAAAAACCTGAATACAAATTAAAAGATAATAACTTAAATAAAGCAGCTATTTTAGAAGATATTCTAAGTATGCGATATTCAATGCATCCTCTTCAGAAAGAAAGCGAAAAAATAAAACTCTCCCTTATAGATCCAGATGCTATTTTAAAAGATGGTCTTTACGAACCATTATTTGTTACGAACCGTGAAGAGAATTTACAAACTGTCTTCTTTGAAAAGGAAGGCAAGCAATTAATTCTATCAAACGGTAATGAAACAAATGATGAAATGACTTACGCAATCGTGGCTTTTAAAGATTGGAAACAAGTTGAAATATTTAACAATAGAAAAGTTGTTTATACTAAGCTTGCACCTGAAACGAGACAAATCTTTAATTTCACATTGCCTTTAGTGGATCAGGAAAGTAATTTTCAACTCGTCGCTTTTCCATTTCCTTTTAAAGTTAGCGAAGAAGATTATATCAGTCAACAAGCATTCAGTTCCTTTCGCATCGTAATTGAAAATGAAAATGAAAATAAATAAGTTATACTGTGCACATTACAACAACCTAAAAAAAGCCTACTCACACTGAACTGAACCCAAAAAATTAGACAAATATATTAAGCAGCTACTAAGGATTGAACTCTGTATTGCACAGGGGACAATCCTTTTAGTTTT